>PWLF01000078.1 GCA_003559475.1 Bacteroidales bacterium | reverse complement strand
GCCATGGCTGGTGCCATGGTTATTTTGCTAAATTAGTGCGAAAAATATTTTTTTCCAAATTTATTTTATGACTGAAAATCACCAATCTAACCTAAAGTATTTTTCTGTTCTGAATTGCTGATAAAAATATTTATTTGTTTTTTATAACATAATTATTACATTTTTTATTTCTTTGCACTTGAATAAATTTTTTAACATCATATTATTATAATTATGAGAATTGAAAGAAAACCTCAGGAAAAAGTCAAAAGCTACAATACATCAGATATTGATATATCACTCATGAACCCGTTAATTGAGAAGTATCGCGGTAAAAAAGGTAATTTAATTCCTCTTTTGCAGGGAACTCAAGATATCTATGGATATATACCTTATTCTGCTTTCTTGAAATTAAATAAAGATCTTGGTCTTGAGTTAAATGAAATGTATGGAGTAGCTACTTTTTATGCTCAGTTTAGGCTTAATCCTGTCGGGAAATACATGATAAAATCTTGCCATGGTACTGCTTGTCATGTTCAAAATGTTAGTGCTATAACGGAGGCTTTGTTAGATTACCTTGAAATTGAAGATGGAGGAACAACGGAAGATGGTTTATTTACATTGGAAACTGTCGCTTGTGTTGGTTGTTGTTCTCTTGCTCCGGTTATTATGATAAATGATGATACTCATGGAAAATTAGATTCAAAAAAGGCCTTAAAAATAGTTAGAGGCATAAAAAGAGATAGTAAGTCAGAAAATTAAGAGTTTTAAATCTGACATAATTTATTAACTGACAAATATTTTTGTCCAAAAATTATATAAAATATGAATAAGGCAACAGTGATAGTAGGTTTTGGCTCGTGTGGTCTTGCTGCCGGAGCTAATAAAACCTATGATGAATTTAAGCGTATTAAGTCAGCTGATAATATTGATTTCGAGCTTCGAAAAACAGGTTGTGTTGGTATGTGTTATCGCGAACCCTTAGTTGAAATTATTGATGATTCCGGCTCATATATCTATGGTGGTGTTGATGAACAACGTGTGGATGAAATTGTTGAGAATCATATTAAAAAAATCTCACCTATAAATGAATATATAGTTTCTTCAAGTAAAAATAACGGTACAGATGAGTCCTTTTTTAAGGATCAGGTAAAAATTGCTTTGAGAAATTGTGGTCATATTGACCCCGAATCTATTGACGATTATGAAGCCAAGAAAGGTTATAGTGCAATAAAAAATATAGGTAAAGAATCAATTTCTCCTGATACTGTTATTCAAAATGTTTTGGATTCAGGTATAAGAGGACGCGGTGGAGGTGGGTTCCCTACCGGGATGAAGTGGAAATTTGCTAAAAATAATAAGTCTGATAAGAAGTATGTGATTTGTAATGCTGATGAAGGAGACCCCGGAGCTTTTATGGACAGATCTTTGATAGAAGGTGACCCTCATAGTATTCTTGAAGGAATGATAATATGTGGCTATGCTATTGGTGCTAATGAAGGTTATATATACTGCCGGGCTGAATATCCTTTAGCTATTAAAAGACTTGAAATTGCAATAAAACAAGCAAAAGAAAAAGGGTATTTGGGTAAAAATATATTTGGTATTAAAGGCTTTGATTTTGACATACATGTTAAAGAGGGTGCAGGTGCTTTTGTTTGTGGTGAAGAAACAGCTCTTATAGCATCTATAGAAGGAGAAAGAGGAATGCCAAGAAAAAGACCGCCTTTCCCTGCGGAAAAAGGATTATGGAAGTATCCTTCTAATATCAATAATGTTGAAACTTTTGCTAATATCCCTTGGATAATTGCAGAAGGAAGCAAAAATTATGCTAAGTATGGTACTGAAAAAAGTAAAGGAACAAAGGTGTTTGCTTTAACCGGAAAAATTCGTCATGGTGGCTTAGTTGAAGTTCCAATGGGGATTTCAATTAAAGATATAATTTATAAGTTAGGCGGTGGCATAATTGATGATAAAAAATTTAAAGCAGTTCAGCTTGGAGGTCCCTCCGGTGGTTGTATCCCGGAATATTTATCTGATACTCAAGTTGACTATGACTCGGTTAATGCTACAGGAGCTATAATGGGCTCCGGTGGTATGGTTGTTATGGATGAAACAACTTGTGTTGTTGATATAGCCAAATTTTTTCTCGATTTTACACAAAAAGAATCATGTGGAAAATGTACGTTTTGCCGCATAGGAACAAAAAGAATGCTTGAAATTCTCAATAGAATTACTGAGGGAGAGGGAGAGGAAGGTGATATTGAAAGACTTGAAACTCTTTCTCATTCAATAATTGACAGTTCTCTTTGTGGCTTAGGGCAAACAGCCCCAAATCCTGTGCTTACAACTATAAAGTATTTTAGAGATGAATATGAAGCACATATCAAAGACAAAAAATGCCCTGCGTTAAGCTGTAAAAAATTACTTACTTATGAAGTTATTCCTGATAAATGTACAGGATGTATGGTTTGTGCAAAAGCTTGTCCTGTTGATGCTATTGAAGGTGATAAAAAAGAAGTTCATTATATTATTCAAGAAAAATGTACTAACTGCGGTGTATGCTTTACCAAATGTAATTTTGATGCAATAAAGCTTAGTTAATTTTTAAATTTTAGGAAAATCGTATAATTTAAAGCAATAAAAAGATGACCAAACTTAATATAATTTTAAACGATCAAATTGTTGATGGGTATGAGGGAGAAACTATTCTTAGTTTAGCAGAACGTAATAATATTCATATACCTACATTATGTAATGATCCAAGGCTTGAACCTTATTCTTCTTGTTATTTATGTGTAGTTGAGGTGGAAGATATGCGTGGGTTACAGCCTGCATGCTCAACTTATTTAAAAGAGGGTATGCGTATTATAACAGATAATGAGAAAATTAATAATTCAAGAAAAATTGCACTAGAATTGTTAGTTAGTAATCATTATGCAGATTGTGTAGCCCCGTGTCGTGAAGAATGCCCCGCCGGTGTCGATGTTCAGGGTTATATATCTTTGATAGACCAAGGGTTGTTTAGTGAAGCAGTGGGTTTGATAAAACAGGTAAATCCTTTGCCTGCAATTTGCGGAAGAGTTTGTGTCAGACCTTGTGAAGTCGCTTGTCGTAGAAACTTGATTGATAAAAACGGAGTTGGTATAGATTATCTTAAAAGATATGCCTCCGATAAAGATTTGGAATCAAAAAAATCATATAAACCAAAAATTAAACCTTCTACAGGAAAGAAAGTTGCTGTTATAGGAGCAGGGCCCGGAGGTCTTACCGTTGCATATTACCTCGCAATAGAAGGGCATAAAGTTGAAATATTTGAAGCTAATGAACATCCCGGCGGAATGTTAAGATATGGAATACCTCCGTATCGTCTACCTAATGATATTATTGATAAAGAAGTGAAAGCTATTACCGACCTTGGGGTAAAAATTCATTATAATAAAAAACTTGGAGATAATATCAGCTACAAGAACTTAAAAAAGGATTATGATAGTGTAGTTTTAGCTATCGGTTCTCAAAAAGGTACAGGTATAGGCTGTGAAAATGATGATGCCGGAAATATCTTTTCAGGTATAGAATTTTTAAGAAATATGGAAGCCACCGGCAAAAAAATGGACTTTTCAGGTAAAAAAGTTGCAGTGATTGGTGGAGGGAATACTGCTATGGATTGTTGTAGAACAGCAATGCGTTGCGGAGCAGAAGAAGTAACGGTGCTGTATAGACGAACAGAAAAAGAAATGCCCGCAAATCCAATAGAAATTCACGAATCTAAGTTGGAAAATATTAAATATATGTTTTTGACAGCGCCTGCAAAAGTTAATAAAGATGAAAAAGGTGACCTTAAATCACTTACATGTTATGAAATGAAATTAGGCGAACCGGATGCTTCAGGAAGAAGAAGACCTGTTAAAATTGATGGATCTGAATTTGATGTTGACCTTGATTATATTCTTGCGGCTATTGGACAAAAAACAGTGGCGGATTTTGTTGATGATATTAATAATAATGCTGAAAAAGAGTTTAAATTAAATAAATGGGGTGATATTGATGCAGATTCCGGAACCCTTCAAACTTCTATACCTTCAATTTTTGCATGTGGTGACGGAGTAACAGGGCCTGCTACTCTTATTGAAGCTATTGCTCAAGGAAGAATAGCAGCAAATAGCTGTGATTTATTCTTAAAAGGTGAAAAAGTAAAACCTTTACCCAAAGAGTTTTTAAGCAAAAAAGATAATTTTAAAGAGCAATCAAAAGAAGATTATCTAGCTCAATTCAAACGCAAAAAAAGGAGAGAAATGCCTGTTTTGGATGCGGATAAAAGAAAAAACTTTAATGAAGTTGAATTGGGTTATTCGGATGAAGACGCTAAGCAAGAAACCCAACGTTGTTTAGAATGTGGCTGTGCTGAACTTTATGATTGTGACCTGAAAAAATATGCCACGGATTATAATGCTGATCAAAAAGGCTTTTTTGGTGGATATAATGAGTATAATGTTGATTTCTCTCATCCTTATATTGAAATTGATAATAATAAATGTATCCTTTGTGGCAGATGTGTCAGAATTTGCGGTGAGGTCGTAGGAGCAAAAGCCCTGGGTCTGATAAACAGAGGTTTTGATACCTATGTGGCGCCAAGTTTAGATGGAAAATTATCTGATACTAAATGTGAATCATGTGGTATGTGCATTTCTACTTGCCCAACAGGTGCAATTGCTGAAAATATGCCTTTTAAACCCGGACCTCTTAAAAATGATTCATTCGATACTGTATGTAATTACTGCTCAATAGGTTGTGAAATGACAATACACCACAAGTCATCATTCTTTAACAGAGTTACGGGTAAAATCGGCTTAGCTAATAAAGATGGAAATATATGCAGATATGCAAGGTTTGGCTATAGATATTTGAATGATAAAAGTCGTATAACTAAACCATGGCTAAAACAAAATGGTAAGTTTAAAGAAATATCTTTTGAAAAAGCTTTCGATTTGATTGCACAAAAGATTCAAAATGTTAATCCTGATGAGAATGCCTTTTTTACAAGTGCAAGACTTACTAATGAAGAATTATTTATGATTCAAAAATTGGCAAGAAAAGGTGTTCAGACAAACAATATTTCCAACTCAATTTATGATAAAAATTTTGAAGGATATTTCAACAATTCATATAAAAATGTTCCATTTGAACAGCTTAAAGATGCCGGAAAAATTATAATTATCGGCTCAGAACTTAATTATGAGAATGGTGTTGTTGGTTTTGATGTTTTTAATAGTTCTTTTGCTCATAATACTTGCGTTGACCTTATAACAACGAATTCGAAAAATCGTATGGCTCATAAAGCATCAAATGTTAATGTAATAAAGTCTTATTATTATTTTGTTAAAGCTGTTAATCATTATTTGATAAATAATAAAATGTATAATAAAGTTTTTACTGACAGTTGTGATAATTTTGGTGAATATTGTGAGAAAATATTGTCAGAAAATTTTGATGAGATAATTAAAAAAGCAGGAGTTGATAAAACTTTCATCAAAGATTTTTGTGAAAGTTATGTAAAAGAAGATAAAGCGGTTATTATTTTTGGAGAAATTAATCTTTCGGGAAATGCTTGTACAGAAATAAGAAACATGGCTATGATAACCGGAAAGTTGGGTAAAACATCATCCGGAATCATTTCTTTGAAAGAGAAAAATAATGCGCAAGGTGTATTAGATATGGAAAAATGTGGACAAATGCTTAATGGCTATAGCAAAAATGAAAAGAATTTATGGAAATCGGCTGAACAAGGAAAATTTAAAAATATTTTTGTTTTCGGAGAAGATCCATTAGGTTGTGCTAAAGATAGTAAAAGCATTAAGGACGTATTTAAAAAAGCGGATTTTAAAGTCGTGCAGGATTATTTTATAACAGAGACGTCTAAAAACTGCGACCTTATATTACCCGCTTCATTTCATTTTGAAACGGGAGGAAGTTTTACTAATACTCAAAAGTATATTCAAAAAATCAATCCGGAAACGGAAAGCCCTGTGAAAAAAAATAGCTTTGAACAAATTTTAGCATTGCAAAATAAATTGGGCGTTAAAACAGAAGTTAAAAATCCTAATGATACTTTTGATGAGATAACAAAAATGCTAGAAAAAGTATCTAAGAATGAAAAACCTTATAAGTCATTTATATATACTAAGACTGACAGTAAAGATAGATTGTTTAAATACGGATGTGATTATTTGGTAAAAAGATTTGATGAAGAGTTTGAAAAATCTTTTTAATTTATTTAATATAATTAACAAACGTATTATAAAAATAACAAGAATTAAAAGAAGAGAATAAATTATTAACTAAGGATAAATTTTAAATATGGAAAAATTCAATTCAGCTAATGAAATACTTGATTTTGCTATGAATTCTGAGCAGGAGGCTGTAGATTTTTACAACCAACTTGCTTCTCAGGCTGAAAATTCTGAAATAAAAAAAGTATTTCTTCAATTTGCACAAGAGGAAGTTGGTCACAAAGCAAAATTAAAAAAGATTAAGGATGAAGGTGTCTTTGAAATGAAACAAGAAGAAGTAGCCGATTTAAAAATTGCTGATTATGTTGCAAAAACTAAGCCTTCTCCCGATATGAGTTATGAAGAAGCCTTGGTTGTTGCTATGAATAAGGAAAAAGCAGCATATAAATTATATACTGAACTTGAAAAACGCGCTAATGATCCTGAACTAAAAAAGATATTTAGTGCGTTGGCAATTGAAGAATCTAAGCATAAACTTAGATTTGAATTGGAATATGATGAGTATGTTATGAGAGAAAATTAGATGATTTTTAAAGCATAAAAAAAGACCTTAAAATATTTTAAAAATACTTAAGGTCTTTTTTTATAAAATCCCAAATTATAACTCTTCTTGAATTATAACTCTTCTTGTTTTTCTATTTGTTTCCTTACCTTTTCAGATATTTCATTAGCAGACTCTCTTGCACTGGAAACAACTTCTGTAGTCTTAGATAAAATATCATTCCATTCGTTTAAAGAAGCTTCTTTGACTTTTTCTAATTTATTATTAAGAACAGAGATTTCTTCTTTTAACTCAACTTGCGCCTTTTTAAGTTCTTTTTCAAGTTCGCCCTCAGCTTTTTCTATTTCTTTATCAAGGTCATCTATTCTTTGTTCAATGCTACTTTTAACCTGATTTATGCTTTCTTCTGTTTGTTCTTTAGCTTCTTTTAGTTGCTCTTTTTGTATTCTTTCAGCTCTTTGCTGACCATCTCCGCATGCTGAAATTATCATTAAAAGAAATAAAATAAAAGAAATCTTTTGTAAGATTCCTGCGTTTTTTAAATAAATTGTTTTTTTCATGGTGTGATAATTTTTTGTTTATAATTATACTACGTTATATTTGTAATGAATATGTAAAAAAATATTGTTTAATTGCAAATATATAATTTTATTTTTGGATTATGTAACAATCTTAATTATAAATAAAAATTTAATCCGTCATAGCTAAGAGAAATGTTTTTTGGCAATTCATGATTAATTTCTTTATGAAAACCCATTTGATGCCCAACATGAATTATGTAGCCTTGTTGAGGTTTTAAAATCTTTAGTATTTCAACAGCTTCATCTAGAGTAAAATGAGATATATGTTTTTCTTTTCTTAAAGCATTTATTATAATATATTTTGAACCTTTCATTTTCTGCAGTTCTGTATTATTTATATTATTTGCATCGGTAAGGTATGAAAAGTCGCCTATACGAAACCCAAAAACCGGCAATTTATGATGCATAGCTTCAATAGGAGTTATTTCAATATCATTAACAAAGAAGTTTTTATTTTCAATAATATTTATTTCAATGTCAGGTACTCCGGGATACTTGTACTCATCAAAGGCGTATGAATACTCTTTTTTAATGGAATCTGCAACTTTTTTTCTTGCATAAATTTCCATAGGTTTATTTTGTATCCAATTAAATGATCGAATATCATCCAAACCTCCTATATGATCTCTGTGTTCATGAGTAATTAAAACAGCATCAAGTTTTTTTACGTTTTCTCTTAACATTTGCTGTCTGAAGTCAGGTCCGGCATCAATAACAATATTTGTTGAATCTGTTTCAACAAATATTGAGGTCCGCAATCTTTTGTCATATTTGTCATTACTTTTGCAAACCTTGCAATCACATGCTATTACAGGCATTCCTTGCGATGTTCCTGAGCCTAAAACAGTTATTTTCACTTTTATTGAATGTTTTTTTAACGAACAATGGTGTTTTTTGTAAATAATATATTAAGCTTATATCATTAAATAGAATTTAGTAAAAAGTTTTTTTAAAAGCTTTATATAAATTATCGTTAATATCTCCGGCAATTAATGATTCATAACCTTTTTTTCTTGCTGCTATATCTCCTGCATATCCATGGAGATATACTCCCGCTATTGAAGCTTGAGATGGAAGATATCCTTGAGTTAATAAGCCGAGTATTATTCCGGTAAGGACGTCTCCACTTCCACCTGTTGCCATACCTGGATTCCCCGTAGAGTTAAAATATACTCTGCCATCAGGAAAAGCTATAAGTGTATTTGCTCCTTTTAAAATAATGAATATCTGATATTTAAAAGCTAATTCCAATGCTTTTTCCATTCTCTGATAACTATTATGGACTTTCCCTGCTATTCTTTCAAATTCTTTAATATGGGGTGTTAGAATAGATCCTTTAGGTATAAAAGATAGCCAGGTTTTGTTTTTAGAAATTATATTCAGAGCATCGGCATCAAACACCATTGGAGCTGAATAATTTTGAATTAATAACTTTAGTGCAGCTTCCGTTTTATTATCTAATCCAATACCCGGGCCAATACCAATAGCATTAAAATGTCCTGTATCTTTTATTCCTGAAAAAAACATGTCATCTTCATCAATACTGCACATTGCTTCAGGAACAGTTGATTGTATAATATTATAACCACTCTTTGGTGTGTGAATGGTAAGCAAACCTATTCCTGAACGAATAGCTCCTTTTGCTGCTAATATTGCAGCACCCATTTTTCCATAACTGCCGGAAATAATTAAACCATGCCCAAATCTGCCTTTATGTGCATGTTTTTGACGTGCTTTGTATAATGGAATTATATCATTGCCGGTAATAAAACTATAATTTGTTTTTAACTGATTTATAAAATCATTATCAAGACCAATATCTAAAATATGACACTCTCCAATATATTTATCGTTTTCGGCAAACATAAAAGACAGTTTAGGTAACTGAAATGTAAGAGTGTGAGTTGCTTTTATAATATTATCAGTAATATTTTCACTGTTATCTTCACAAAAAAGCCCTGAGGGAAAATCTATAGCTATTACGGTTGCTTTTGATTTATTTATGTGATGCACAATAGATGCTATAAAACCTTTCAAAGGTTTTTTTAGTCCTGAACCAAACATGGCATCTATGACAAGCACTTCATTTTCAATGTGGGGGAGGGTATCTTTTTCTCTTAATTCATTAATCTTAAGCCCTCTTACTTTTTTTAACCGTTCTTTGTTAATATTAAAATCTTCTGATCCTTTTTCTGCATGATTAATAATATAAACAGTAACGTTGTGTCCGGTGCCTTGTAACATTCTGGCTATAGCTAATCCATCTCCTCCGTTATTCCCCATTCCGCAGAAAATACAAACATTCTTTTTTTTCTTAAAGTTACGTTTTATCCAATTATAACAAGCTTTTGAAGCACGCTCCATCAAATCAATTGATGCGATAGGTTCATTTTGTATAGTATATGCGTCAGCTTCTCTTATTTGTGAAGAAGAAAGAATCTTCATACTTTAATAATTTTTAACGTAAGTTAGATCCTAATAAACTAATAAATTCGCTTCTTGTTTTGCTTTCATTGAGGAATGCCCCGGTAAAATCGCTTGTTGTTGATACAGAGTTTTGTTTTTGTACACCTCTCATCATCATACATAAGTGATGTGCTTCAATAACAACTGCTACGCCTATTGGATTAAGAGTTTCTTGAATACAATTTTTAATTTGTGTTGTTAATCTTTCTTGTACTTGCAATCTTCTTGCATAAGCATCTACTACTCTTGGTATTTTGCTAAGTCCAACGATATGTCCATCAGGAATATAAGCAACATGAGCTTTACCAATAAATGGGAGCATGTGATGTTCGCATAAAGAGAATATCTCTATATCCTTTACAATAACCATTTGTTTGTAATCCTCTTTAAACATAGCTTTTTTTAAAAGCTCATGAGGGTTTATATCATATCCTTGTGTAAGGTATTGTATAGACTTTGCAATACGTACAGGAGAGTCTTTAAGTCCTTCTCTATCAGCGTTTTCGCCAATTTCGTTAAGTATGTTTTTATAATATGATGCAAGGGTGTCAATCTTTTCCTGGTCGTATGTGTCAATATTCTCGTAACCTCCTATATTGTTGCTTTTAATTTCCATTTTAATATTTTGTTAATTTAATATAGTATTCTCGATTTAAAAAAAATACTGTCTTGTTTTAAAATTATAAAACGTGTCCCATTTTATTTTTCTTTGTTTCCATGTAAGGTTTGCAATGTTTGGAGCTATGAACGATTAGTGGTATATTTTCAGTAATTTCTATACCATATCCACTTAATCCTTTCTTTTTATGTGGGTTATTCGTTAGGAGTTTAATTCTATGTGCTTTCAGATATCTAAGTATTTGGGCTCCAATTCCATAATCTCTTTCGTCAGCTTTAAATCCGAGTTTTATATTTGCTTCAACAGTATCAAGTCCTTTTTCTTGAAGCTGATAAGCCTTTAATTTATTAAGAAGCCCTATCCCTCTGCCTTCTTGATTCATATATAATACAATACCTTTACCTGCTTTTTCAACTCTTTTCATAGCTTCATGAAGTTGCCCTCCACAGTCACATTTGCAAGAGCCAAAAATATCTCCTGTAAGGCATGCAGAGTGAACTCTTACTAAAACTTCCTCGTCAGCATCCCAGGAACCTTTTACTAGAGCTAAATGCATTTGACTATTAGTAGTTTGTTTGAATGCTGCTAAAGAAAAATGACCCCAGTCAGTTGGCAAATCAACAACTATTTCTTGTTTAATAAGGCTCTCATTTTTAATTCTATATGCAATTAGCTGTTCAATAGAAATAATTTTCAGGTTAAATTTTTTTGCAATTTTTTGTAATTCAGGCAACCTGGCCATGGTTCCATCCGGGTTCATTATTTCAACTAATGTACCACATGGGTTAAATCCTGCTAATCGCGCAAGATCTATTGCTGCTTCAGTATGACCTGCTCTTTGAATAACTCCACCTTCTCTTGCCATAAGAGGGAAAATATGACCGGGTCTAGCTAATTCACTAGGATCTGTATTAGGGTCAGCAAGCGCTTGTATGGTTTTTGCTCTGTCAGATGCTGAAATTCCGGTCGAACAACCTTTTCCTATTAAATCTACAGAAACGGTAAAAGGTGTTTCATGCATTGAAGTGTTTTTTGATACCATTAAATCTAAATCTAACTCTTTGCAACGACTTGTAGTTATAGGAGTACATATAAGCCCTCTTCCATGCATAGCCATAAAATTAACTATTTCCGGAGTAACTGCTTCGGATGCAGCTATAAAATCTCCTTCATTTTCTCTGTCTTCATCATCAACAACAATGATTACTTTTCCGGCTTTTATATCTTTTATTGCATCTTCAATACTGTCAAATTGTGTATTTTCAAAATTATTTTCTGCTTGTTGGTTTCCAGACATTTGTTTTTATAGTTTTTAATGATTTAAAAAATCCTGTTAATAATGCAATATTCATACTGTAAAAATGTGTTATAAAACGAAGTATGCTAATATGAATATTTAGTTTTTTTAATAAAAAATCAATAAATGGTAAAAATATTAATATGCATTGTATAATAAACAAATAAAAATAAAAAACATTATATAATGCAAGAATAATATTTGCAATAAATGCCAAAATTAAAAAAAACGGCCCTAACCATCTTAATATTTTATGTGAAATATAACAAAAAGAAAGCCCTTTTGTTTTAGAAAAAATTAAATTTGAAAAAGCTTTAAGGTTTTGAAAGTTCCCTGTCGCAATTCTAATCTTTCTTTTGAATTCACCCATTAGTTTATTTGGAATACTTTCATAAACTTTAGCATCTAAATTATTTATAGTTTTATAACCTTGCTCCAAGACCTTCATATTTAAATAAAAATCATCTACTATGAAATTTTCAGGTATTTTTGAATATAGTTCTTTTCTTATTGCGAAGCAACCTCCGAAAGGGCCCATCATTGTTCCCCAGAGTAAACTTTCGTAATGTTTAATATAAACTTCTCTTGTAATATAAGCCTTTTCCTGGTAAGAAATGCCGTCTTTTTTAATATTTGTGTTTATCATTCTTGAGTCAATAAGACCTATGGAGTTGTCTTTAAAGTGCTTAACTAATTCATAAATTGTATTTTTATCTAGCAAAACATTTGCATCCGTTAGTATCAATATGCTTCCTTTGCTTTTGTCATAAAGGCTATTTATAATATTTCCTTTTCCGCTTCTGTTATTAAATCTAAAAAAATGAACTTGAGAATGTTCTTTTTCTATCTTTTTTACGATATTATCAGTGTTATCAGTTGATGCATCAGAGCCGACAAGCACTTCCAATTTATCTTTTGGGTAAGAAGATTTTAAAACCGACAATATTTTTTCTTCAATTACATCCTCTTCATTATAAGCTGATATTAAAATACTTACAGTTGGTAAGTCATAATTATATACATATTTATCTTGAGAAAGCTTTTTTTTTCTTGCTAATAATGATAAAAGCAATGGAAATATTGCATAAGAGTAAAATATCATGAATACGGATACCCAAAAAATAATTAATAATATGATAAACAAAATAGTGTTCATTTTTACAATTGCTTATAATAAAAATAAGCTAAATCTTTTGAGATTTTTCTATTATCAAAATTTTCCTTTACAAACTTAATAGCATTTTTGCTAATATCATCAAATAATTGTTTGTTTTTTATAAGATTGTCAATTTTTTCAATAAAATCTATTGTATTATTTTGTATAATTACATTTACATTGTTAGTTGCAGGTATCCCTTCTATCCCAATAGGCGTTGTTATTATAGCTTTCCCTAAAGCCATTCCTTCAATAATTTTTACTCTCATTCCGCTACCGGAAAATAGCGGCACTATCATTATAGCATTTTCGTTAATAAATTTAATAGCGTCATCAATTTCTCCTAAATAGTTAACATTCTCATAATTTTTAAATTGGGTTTCCATCCATTTTGGAGCATTTCGTCCTGCAATATTAAATGTTAAGTTTGGATGTAATTTTAAAATTTCCGGCCATACATTTTTAAGAAACCACAAAACTCCTTCTTGATTTGGAATCCAGTCGAGTGTGCCAATATGAAAAAGCGAAGGAAATGTTGTTGTTTCAGGCTTAGGAATAAACTTAACAGAATCAATTCCAAACGGGACTACATGTAGTGGCTTCTTATTTCCAAGTTCGTTAAATTTATCTGCATCTCTTTGTGTTATTGGTATTAATACATCATACTCATTAATAATTCTTTTTTTTAATCTTTTAATCCTTTTGGATATTAATTTACAATAACGTCTTTTGAGTATGGATTTTTTTTGTAAAGCTATCCTTTCCCAAATTTCATGTTCAATATTATGAGCTCTGAAAGATATTAAACTGTTACTATGTTTTCTGATATCTTTTATATAAGGAGTAAGATATAACCCTTCAAGTTGAACAATATCAAATTTTTTTGATTTGAGCAATTCTATTAATTTAATTCTATATCTTTCTGATATAAATCTTTCTGCATTATAAGGCATCTTTGAGAAAAGAAGATTGTAAACACCATCTTTTATTTTTATTTCGGTATTTAAAATGACATCATGAAATGATATTTGATCCGTAATAGATTTGGGGATTTTATTAATATCAAAATAGTGTTTATGAGTGTTCATTGTGAGGATAGTAACTTCATGACCTAAATCAGCTAATCCTTTAGAGAGATTAAGCGTTGCTATAGCTCCTCCATCTTTAGGCGGGTAAGGAATCTTATTTGTTAGTTGAAGAATTTTCATGAATTTTTAAATAAACTTGCTATTTTATAGTAAACCTTATAATAATTATCAATATTAAAAAAAGGAGAATCTGTAGTAGCCTTGAGTGATAATATTATGCCAACTGGTAATAATATTGCCGGAGCCATCCACATTCCCTGCCATGCAGAAATCACAACTTCTCTTGCAAACTTTTCACCTATTACTGATGTTACATGAAAAAATACAAAAAATAAAACGGAAACGACCAGAGGAAGTCCGAACCCTCCTTTTCTAATTATAGCCCCCATAGGTGCACCTATAAGAAATAGGACAATGCAGGCAAATGATAGAGTGAACTTGCGTTGATACTCAATTTCATATCTGGCTTTAGACCTTTTTCTTTGATGTATTTCTTTGTGAACATTGCTTGTATAGTTCTTGTTATTTCTTGCTGTTTCAAATGCATTACCAAAAATAACATCACTATCCTGGTAATTATTTATAATATTTCTGTCAAATTCCTTTAAATCGTTTTGGCTAATTATATTATAATACCTAGAGCTATCAATTTCATTATAGTTTCTAAAACGATTTTTTAAACCGCTAAGAAGTTCTTCTTGTCTGTTATTAATTCTATTTTCTAAGGAATCAATAAAAAATGTTAATTGTGATAGATTAAGCATTCTGTAGTTGCTTTGAAAGGCTTCCTGGTCAGTTCTGTTTAAATTAAAACCACTTAAATCAAATCTTCTTATCTGTCTGCTAAACTCAGTTCTTCTGAAAGGTTTTTCTCTTGAATCTGAATTATCTCGAATTATTTCTTCATAATTATATCCGTTGTAAAGGTTAAGAATTAGTTGATTGCCTTCAGCGGTAGTTTTCATTGTACCACTTTTTGCAGTTGTAAGGTTTATATTGCCTTTCTGCTCACTATGATCGTATATTTTTATATTATTAAGTGTTTGACCATCTCTTCCTCTTTCTTCAACACGAATAACAAAATTGTCTATACCTTTATAATAAACTCCATCCATGATATTAAAAGCAGGCCTTTGTTGACGAATATCATAAAGTAAAGAGCCAAATTTGAGGTTTGCAACAGGGAGAACATTATTGGCAAAATAAAATCCTGTTAAAGATAAAAATAATGAAATAAACAGCAAAGGGCGCATTATATTGGTAAGAGATACCCCGGCAGATTTTAAAGCAACAAGCTCATTGTTTTCTCCTAAATTACCCATTGTCATTATAGAAGATAGCAAAATTGCAAGAGGTAAGGCTAATGGAACAAATGTTGCTGAAGCATAAAAAATAAGCTCAACAATAATATACCACTCAAGTCCTTTGCCAACTAAATCATCAACATACTTCCATAAAAATTGCATTAACATTACGAAAATAGTAACTAAAAAAGTTGCCGTAAAAGGACCGATATATGATTTTAGTATGAGCTTATAATAAGTTTTCAATTTTTAAGAAATCTTTAAATATTATTTTGCAAATATAGCATTGTTAAATATTGCAACAAACAATAAAAAAGCGTTTTAAGCAAAACGATTAGTGTTTAAAGATATTTCAAATATAAGTGCAAGTTTTAGGTTTTGATTCAAATCATTGGAAAGTAGAAAGATAGCAAGTGTGATGAAACTTTAAAATTGATTAAAAAAATAAAAATAGCAAACTTTGGTATAAAAATAATTTCTAATCTTTAATTTTATCAGTAGTTTCTTTATTAATATGCTCAATCTTTTTTTCTAAAAGTTCAATTAACTGAAATTGTGTTGAGATAGTTTTTTCAAGACTATTAATAACGTCTTGTTGTATTTCATTTACTACTTGTAGGTGGTTACATGAACTGCATTGGCCTTTATTGTATTCACTGACAGGCTCTTGTAATTCTTGGGTGTTTGAAGAGGACAAATCAGTATAGGGTTCTTTTTCTGCTTCAAAAAAATACGAAATATGGATATTAAATTCTTTTGCAATTTTTGCAATGATATCAATCGAAGGTTTGAGTTTGTTAATTTCTATTTGAGAAAGCACAGAACGGCTAACGTCAATTCTGTCTGCAAACATTTGTTGACTGTAATTTATTTGTTTTCTTAGGTTTCTGATTTTTTTATAAACTTCCATTTTTTTTATAAATTAAATAATAATTTAATATAAAAACATATTTTGCAATTAAATATTGCATATATTTGCAATATATTTTTGCAAAAATTGCTAATTTAAAACTTTAAGAACAATTAAGAGATGTCCGATGTTCAAATTGTCTGTTTTTTATTTAACAAAAGTCTAATATGCAGTAAATTATAAGTTGAACAAAAGTAAAATATTTGTTATAAAAAACCTAAATAATAAATAAAGATTCAGTTAAGATGCAGAAAATCTACTTGTAAACAAAACATAGCAAATATAAAAAGGGAAAAATATTATATATTAATATTACAAATTTAAACATTAGATTAAAATAATAAAAGAAAATAATGGTAAAATTTGAATATCAGAGATTAAAAAAAGTTGACCTACCTATAATAATAATAAATACATGTGGCGAATTGGTTTGGCATAATGATGCAGTAGCAGGCAGTTCTTTTTATAATAAAAAATCATGCAAGTACATAAATAAAGATAGATTCATTTCAAATACTGACGCAAAACACTGTAGTATTGGTAGTAAAAGTTGTTGTTTAATTAAAAGAATTTTAGAAGACTATTTCTCTGATGCTGTGTTTAATAAGAGAGTATATAATTGTAATAATCAATATTGGGATATAAACATTAAGCATATAGATAATGGCCATATTATTGTATATTTTATTGAATGTACTAGCCAAAAAATTGCTAACCTGCTTTATGAAAAACACACTAAAGGAATAAAAAAATCAAAACAAAAAAAAACAGAAATAGTTGAGAAAAATTTTATATTGGAAAATAACTATTGCCTATTTAAAGAGTTGTTTGAAAGGTTATTTATCCCTGTTATTATTTTTAATAACTCCAAAGATGTAGTTTATTTTAATAAGTCTTTGCTGGTATATTTTGAAAATTATATTGATAAATTAATAAAAGTTTTGTCTTTAAAACTTGAAAGTTTTGATTCCAGAAAAGAGGATGTTTTTGAATATTATATAAAAGCTAATGATAATTTTGAAAAAGAGGTAGATAGGTGTGTTGTACACAAAATTGAAGAAACAAGAGAGAATAAATATTATGCTATTATTTTAAACCCAAAAAATCTTAATATAAGTAATATGAGTTCAAGTAATAATAAATGTGAAAGTTCGGTTTTGAGCATTTTATATGTTGAGGATAAACCAATTAACCAAAAGGTGTTTTCAATTATGCTCGAGAAGTATGGCTGTAAAGTTGATATTGCAGATAATGGAGAGGATGGGGTTGAAATGGCTAAAAAAAATGAATATAATTTAATATTTATGGATTTGCAAATGCCTGTAATGAATGGGTTTGAATCAGCTAAACGGATTAACGAAATTATGGATAATCCCCCTCCAATTATTGCGGTAACAGCTTATCATGATATTATTGAAGAGCGAGAATTATCAAAAAATGGGATTGTGGATGTTGTATCAAAACCATATAACTCAAAGGAGATTTTTGATAAATTAGTTTACTGGATGCAACAAAGTTAACTATAGCTCAACAATCTTAACTATAGCTCAACAATCTTGTTTTTAATAGCAAATTTTACAAGTTCAACGCTGTTTTTTATTTTAGTTTTTTGTAGTATATGGTTTTTATGAGACTCAACAGTTCTGACACTTAAAAATAATTTTTCGGCAATTTCATTGTTAGAATAGCCTTCTGCAAAAAGTTTAAGAACTTCTAATTCTCTCTTAGTAAGTTGAGGCAAAACCTCTGATGCTTTCTTTTTTTTATTTGCATAGTTTTTAACTATTTCTTCACTTATTGATTTGTGAAAATAATTATTACCATTATAAACTGCATTAATTGCTTCAGCTAACTCTTTTGATGCAACGTCTTTTGGAACATATCCATCAGCGCCGGCATCTATTGAGTCGGATATATTATTATAATCCGAGTGCATTGATAATATTAATACATTTATTGAAGGGTGTTTCTTTTTAATAATAGAAGTTGCTTCTATACCGGTCATATCCGGCATAGAAATATCTAATAAAACAACATGAGGTTCCTCCTTTTTTAAAAGTTCTAATGCATCATTTCCGCTATGAGCCACTCCGATAACACTGATATTTTCGGAATCCCTTAAAAAAAGACTAATGCAGTCTGTAACTAATTTATGGTCATCTACAACGATAACTTTAATTTTTTCCATCTTTTTCGGTTAAAGCGTGGGTGCTTGAATTGAAATTTGATTTAGTATAGTAACTGTTATAATTGATTGCATAAATAAATTACGGCAAAGTAACATTATAATTATTAAATATGCAAAAAAAAAATAAAAAAAATAAAAAAAGATGTATATTTGCAATAAATTTTGCATAAAAGGGGTGCCTTTAAATATCAGGCTGAGATTATACCCATAATACCTGATCAGGGTAATACCTGCGTAGGGATTTTTTTTCAATCTCCTGATTTTTTATCTAGAATCCCATTATATAAATTTGTAAAGTTGTGCTTAATGAATTTTTATTCATTAAGTGTAATAAAAAAAACTTAATAATTAAAAAATAAAAGTAAAATGGAGCAAATAGTATCATCTGGAATTATAGATTCCTATTTTGACAAGTTAAAAAAAAGTTTATCAGCAGATGTTGTAATAGTAGGAGGAGGTCCTTCAGGATTAGTTGCAGCGTATTTTTTGGCGAAAAGAGGGTTGAATGTTTCTTTATATGAGAGAAAACTAGCTCCCGGAGGAGGTATGTGGGGAGGAGCTATGATGTTTAATGAGATTATTGTTCAAAAAGAAGCATTATATCTTCTTGATGAGTTTAAAATTAAATATAACCAATATAAAGATGGTTATTATACAGCAGATTCTGTTCATGCTTCAGCATCTTTAATTTATCATGCTACTAATGAAGGAGCAAAAATATTTAACTGTACATCTATTGAAGATGTTGTTTTTGTGGAGGATAAGGTTAGTGGTGTAGTTATTAATTGGGCTCCTGTGCATAGAGAAAATTTGCACGTTGATCCCTTAGTGATTATGTCAAAAGCTGTGATTGACGGTACAGGGCATGATTGTGAAGTTGCAAGAATACTTGAGAAAAAAAATGATGTAAAACTTAATACAATTACAGGAAATGTTGTAGGAGAACGTTCTCTTTCTATTGAAGAGGCAGAAAGAACTACCATAGAAAATACAAAAGAAATTTATCCCGGCTTGTTTGTGTCAGGAATGGCTTCAAATGGTGTTAGTGGTAGTTATAGGATGGGCCCTATCTTTGGTAGTATGCTCATGTCGGGCGAAAAAGTTGCTGGGCTAATAGCAGATAAAATTTAAAATTTGAAAACAAATGAATAATCCGGGTTTGTATATAATAATCACAAAACCATATTTGCCATATACTACCATAGCTGAAAAATGTGTCGCGAATGGCATTAAAATGCTACAATTACGCGAAAAACATTTGTCTGATAAAGAATTGTTGAAAACGGCAAGGCAAATAAGTAGTGTTACTAAAGGAACAGAAACTAAATTTGTTGTTAATGATAGACCTGATATTGCTGTTTTATCCGATGCTGACTATTTGCATATAGGTCAAGATGATATATCTTTTGAAGATGCACGCAAAATAGTAGGAGATATGAAAATAGGAATTTCAACTCATTCAATAAAACAAGCAAAAGAAGCTCTGGAAAAAAAACCTGATTATATCGGATTTGGACCTGTTTATCCTACAAATGCTAAAGAAAAACCTGATGACCCGGTCGGAACAGAAAACCTTAGAAAAGTAATTGGTTTTGCTAACGTCCCGGTTATAGCTATCGGAGGTATTTTCCCGGAAAATGTGTCTGAAGTTATTAATGCAGGTGCCAAAAATATTGCTATGGTTAGATATTTTATGCAAACAAATGATTTTGATAATAGAATTAATAAAATTAAGAACTTAATAAACTAAAAATAATGAAGACTCAACTTCAACATGCATTAAACGGGCAAATAACTCAGGAGATGAAGGATGTTGCCGAAAAAGAAAATGTTAATGCCGAATGGTTAAGAAATGAAATAGCAGAAGGAAGAATTGTAATACCAAAAAATGTTAATCATAAGTTCCCGGCTCGAGGTATTGGTAATGGTCTTAGAACAAAGATAAATGCAAACATAGGAACTTCAGAAAAGCGATGCAATTTCGCTGAAGAAATTGAAAAACTTGAAATTGCTGTAAAGCATGGTGCGGATTCCATTATGGATTTATCAACAGGAGGTGATTTGAGGGTAATTCTTAAAGAGATGTTAAAAAAATCTCCTGTTATGGTTGGAACTGTGCCAATTTATAGTGTTGCTACACGATTGATTAGAGAAGAAAAGGATCTTGCTTTGTTCGATCCTGAGGATTTATTCGAAGAAATTGAGTTTCAGGCTGAAGCAGGGGTAGATTTTATGACATTACATTGTGGTGTTACTAAAACAGCGGTCTCTTTTTTAGAAAACGATGAGAGATTATGTGGAATAGTTAGTAGAGGAGGCTCTATTCTAAAAAGGTGGATGAAGGTCAATAATGCAGAAAATCCATTGTATGAACAATATGATCGGATATTAGATATTTGTCTAAAACATGATGTAACGATAAGTCTGGGCGATGGAATCAGACCCGGCTGTGGTGAGGATGCCTCTGATAGAGGACAGTTTGCAGAACTTTTAGTTTTGGGTGAGTTAGTTGATAAAGCCAGGAAAAAGGGTGTGCAGGTTTTGGTTGAAGGACCCGGACACATGCCAATGGATCAAATTGAAATGAATATGAAAATAATGAAAAAGGTTTGTCATGATGCTCCTTTTTATGTCCTTGGACCTTTAACTACCGATTCAGCTCCGGGATATGATCATATCGTTGGAGCTATCGGAGGAACTTTAGCAGCAATTCATGGGGCTGATTTTCTTTGCTATGTTACACCAGCTGAGCATTTGTGCTTACCCGATTTAGATGACGTTAAACAAGGTGTTATTGCCAGCCGTATAGCCGCCCAAAGTGCCGATATTGTTAAAAATATTAATGGAGCAAGAGAGCATGACTATATGATTTCTAAAGCCAGACGCGACCTCGACTGGAAAAAAATATTCGAGTATTCAATTGATCCAGAGCTGGCAAAGAGAAGAAAACAAGATTCTGAAAGTGGTGATGATGAGTATTGTTCAATGTGTGGTAATCTTTGTGCTGTAAAAACAGATAAAGCTGAATAATGAATTTTTTGCTTACTATAGCAGCCTCCGATAATTCAGGAGGAGCCGGCATTCAACAAGATGTAAAAATTGCAGATAATCTCAATTACTGGGCATTATCAGCGATTACCGGAATAACTGTGCAAAACTTTAAAACAGCTTATGAAATTGAACCGGTTAAACCGGAATTGCTTGATTCTCAAATAAAACAGTCTTTTTTGTCGTTCCCTGTTAAATCTGTTAAAATAGGAGCCATATCAAGTTATGAAAATTTAAAAGTGATTATTGATACCCTTAATAGGTTTTCGCCGGATAAGGTTGTTTTGGATACGGTACTTTCCTCAACAAGTGGTCTTAAATTAATTGATGAAGTTTCTGTAAAGACCATGAAGGAAAAGTTGTTTCCTTTGACTACTCTTATTACTCCTAATAAAAATGAGTTTAATTTACTTTGTAACGCTGAAATAAAGACTATTGAAGAGGGAATCAGTATAGCTGAAAAGAAATCTAAAGAATGGAACACAGCAATATTATTGAAAGGTGGGCATTTTAATAGCAAAAAAATTAATGAGGCTATAATATCTGAAAATGAAGTTTTTTGTTTTGAAAGGGATAGACTCGAATTTAATTATAGTCATGGAACCGGTTGTGCATTATCAACTGCTGTAGCATGTTTTTTGGGGAATGGGTTATCACTTACTCAAGCTTATGAAAAAGCTTCGGATTTTATAATCAAATATTACAGTGAACTGCAGTTTAAATTAAAAATAAACGATTAAGCCGGATTCATAAAAATAAGATTAGTCAGATTAAATCCTCTAATTGTTATTTTTAGTTTTTAAATAAAATTATCTAACATTTTTTTAAACTCATCAATTTCTCTGATGACAAAAATATTTTCCGGTGTGTCTTTAATTTTTTCTTTACATGCTTGTTTACCTGCTACAAATATGGTTATATCCGGAAAAGTTTTTGAAATATTCTCAATATATTCACATGCTCTGTAAGGTACAGATGGAGAAACAAGATGAGTCATGAGAAAATTTGCACCGGTGATTTTTTTTGTTTTAATTAGATCGTTAAAAGGCGTGTCTTGTCCAAGATATATAACTTTATGTCCGTACTTTCTTATTATATAATAACAAAACAATAATCCTATTTCATGAAGTTCTTTTTCAGGTAAGAATAGCAAAAAAGTTTTAGCATCACTTTTTATATAGTTTTTTTTAGCCTCAATTACAACCAACAATTTTCTTCTTATAAGATTGCTGGCAAAATGTTCTTGGGCAGGAATTATTGAGCCAACTTGCCATAAAACACCAACTTTGTGTAAAAAAGGATATAAAATATTTGTAATAGTATCTTCAAAACCAATTTTTAGTATTGAGTCCGCCACGGTTTTTTCGAAGTGATCTTCATCAAACTCAATCATAGAAACAAATAAATTATTTATTTGAGCATCAAGCCCGCCTTTTTCTGATGTTAACTCTAATATCTTTTCATTTATTTCTTCGTCTCCTAACTCCATTATTTTAGATATTCGTAGTCCATATTTTTTTAATGTACTTATATTTAAAAGCTTTTTTACATCTTTATCCAGGTAGTAACGGATGTTTGTGGAAGTCCTTTTTGGAGATACAATACCATATCTTTTTTCCCACATTCTTATAGTGTGAGCTTTAATATCAGTAATTTTTTCAAGGTCGTTTATGGAGTATCTGATCATTTTGCTTTTGTAATGTTGGCACTAATGGCTAAAAAAATAAAACAAACTATTTTTGATAATGTTCATTAGGAGTTTATTTTTGGTTAATAACTTAGGTTTTTTATAATATAATAAAGTAATAGTCTGTTAATCTAAGATATCATCAGGATTTCTGCTTAATCTTTCCCCTCTTATCAGTATTGAGGGAGATTCGTTAATTTTCATGGAGGTCTCATTAAGATTTTCGAGTGTAGCTCTAAGGAGTATTAGGCTTTCTGAGAGATCTTTACTTGATCTGTCAATATCATCGTCAATGCCTGCTAATAATTCCTGACTTTGTTTTGTAAGTTCAGAAAAATTCTTGATGAGTTGACTTAAATTTGCTTCTTTTAGAGTTAATGAGATATCTCTCAGGTTACCCATAACTTGGTTTATTGTATCGCTATGTACTATTTCTCCTGTTCTTTGAACAACTTTATCAAGTTCTTTACTTGTTTCTCCAAGCTGAGAACTCAATTCATTCATAGCAATTATTGTGCTTCTAATATCTTTGCGATTTTCAGTAAGTAGTTTCCCTACATTACTTATTGTATAGTTTGTGCTTTCTGCTAGATCAGATATATTGTCAATGGTTTCTCTTATTTTTCCTATATTGTCAGGATGTGTCAATTCCTGCAAGTTATTAAGAACTTGTTCGGTTTTAAATGCTATTACTTCAGCTTTGCCTGTAATATCATCAGCAAAAGATACTCCGGGCGTAATAAATCCATACTCTTTAATAGTTTCTGCTTCATGACTTCCACCTCTTATTTCTATTGTTTTAAGACCTGTAATACCTATAGAAACAATATCTGCAACGGCATCTTTTTTAATAGGAATATCTTCTTTTATTGAAAGTTCTACTATTATGCTACCAAAGTCATCAGGGTCAATTTTTATGTTTGATATTGAACCAATATTTATCCCAAGATACTTTACAGGGCTGCCTATTTCTAAGCCACTAACAGAGATATCTTGGTAAGCAACATAATAGGTTTTTTTTTGTTCAAAAATATGACGGGTAGTGAAATACCCTAAAATTACAAATAAAATTACTATGCTAATTATAAAAAATAAACCTAATCGGAAATTTTGTGCCTTTCTATTCATATAATCTATATAGTTTAGTTAAAAAAGTAAATAATCTTATTTATTACTTAATCAATTATATTAAAAAAGTTAACTAATTGTTATAACGTATAAAATATATTGCAAGTTATTCAAATAAGAAAAAAAATAAAAACTAATTATATGAGATATGTTTTATGCAATAATAGGGGAACTATAATTTACTTTTGCTTTGTCGAGCAGATCGTAATAATAATTGCTCATTTCACTGACAAGTCTTGTGTAGTGAAATTTGCATTTAACGTGCTCCCATCCTTCTTCAGATAAATTGTCTCTTAAATCTTTATTCTCTACAAGTTTTAATAGCTTATTTGAGAAATCTTCAGCGTCATTTTTAGATATTAATGCTGTTTTATCAGGCAGTATTACATCATTAATCCCTCCAACAGATGTTGTAACTATTGGTTTTTTTGATGCTTGAGCTTCAATTAGACTAACAGGTGTCCCTTCATTAAGAGAAGTAAGCGCTATTATATCCATCCCCGCATTTGCCTTATCCATTTCTGTTAACCAACTGGTGAAAATTATATCCGCATTATTCGCATATCCGTTACCGTTAACAGATGTATAACTTAAGCCGATTTTTGTTGAAAAATCTTTTAAATGTTCTCGCATTTCTCCATCACCAATTATAAAGGCTTTAAATTTTTTGCCGGTATTTTCTTTTAATAATTTTATTGAATTTAAAAATAATTTGTGATTTTTAATTGGAACTAATCTGCCAATTATCCCTATAGCTATTTCATCATCTTTAATATTATATTTGCTCCTAAATTCAAATCTCTTATAATTCGCATTTTCTTTAAATTTTTCAAGCTCAAAACCTAAAGGTATTACTTTTACCTTTTCTTCTTCGCAAATGTTATATTTATTAACAAGATCATTTTTTTGATTTTTCCTGATAGCTATAATCCCGGAGCTTTTTTTAGCAAGTTTTCTTTCAATAGATTTGTAAAAAGATGTCTTCATTCTGTCAAAGTAAGCATCAAAAATGTGTCCGTGAAAAGTATGTACTATTACAGGTACATCAAGGCTACTTGCAGCAAATCGACCTAGAGCACCTGCTTTTGATGCATGAGTGTGAACAATATGAGGCTTAAATTTGCGAATTATATTTTTTAAACTATTGTAAGCCATATAATCATATAAGGGGCATATTCCTCTACGCATTAAAGGAATTGTTACAGGATCAATTCCAAGCTTTTTTACAATATATTCTGAGTTTTTTTCTGAATTATCATTAATGCCACCAACTAATAAAGTTTCAAAGTTTTTATCCATGTATTTTGTCAAATACGCAGCATTGTAGGTAGGTCCACCTAAATTAAAACGATTCAGTATTCTGACTACTCTTAGCATAATGATAGTAAATGTAATGTTTATGCAAAATTACAATTTATTTTAACACAAAAAAACATTTGATTTATCTATTATTTAAAAAATTATTCCACCATTTCTGGAAGACTATTATGTTCCATACCTTTGATGCGGAATCCCCCGGGTTATTGCTACTAAGCTTGTTTTTTAGATAAGTTATTTCTTTTGGGTCAAAAATCCCTTGTTCAATAATAAAATTATCTTCAAGTAATTCATCGTGAATTAAACTATATATCTCGTTACGCATCCACTTTAGTAAAGGGACTTCAAATCCGTGTTTTGGTCTATTAATTATCTCCTCAGGTAGCAGATAGGAAAAAGTGTCTTTTAGTATGATTTTTTTATTGTTTTTATTTATTTTGTAGTTATAGGGTAAAGTTTGAATAAAATCTACAAGTCTGTAATCTAAAAATGGTGTTCTGACTTCAAGAGAGTTAGCCATAGACATCAAATCTACCTTTGTAAGCATATCATAAGGTAAAATCATTTTTATATCTGAGTAAAGAGTATGATCAATTGTGTGTTGTTTATCGTTAAATGCTTCTAAAAGCTTATCTTTATTTTTTAAATAATCTTCAGGAATTTTTTTATTTAATAAAAGCTTAGATACATCTTCCTCTCCATTGATGCTACACCATTTCCAGTATCTCTCACTTGAAGGTAATTTGTAACCGTTTGCAAATCTTACGATTTGACGAATTTTGTTAGAAAATTGAGTATCTCTGGATTGTGGAAGTTTGTTGATTAATGGATATAAAGATAAAGCAAGCTTTTCTTTGATGCCGGGATTTAAAGCTCTAAATTCTGCTGAGTGTTTGTTATATCCCGCAAATAGCTCATCTGCGCCATCTCCTGAAAGAGCAACTTTTACCTTTTCTCCGGTCTTTTTTGAAAGAATATATACAGCAAGTGCTGATGAGTCAGCAAATGGTTCATCAATATAGTTCAAAACATCAAATAAGCAGTCAAAAAGGTCATCATTGGTTAGGTTAAAAACAGTATGATTCGTATTATGCTTCTTAGCAACTGCTTCCGCATAAGTTGTTTCATCAAACATTGGCTCATCCTTGAAACCTATGGAAAAAGTGTTTAGTTTATTTATATGCTTGGAAGCCAATCCTGTTACTATGCTGCTGTCTATACCTCCGCTAAGAAAGGAACCTATGGGTACATCACAAACTAATCTGTCTAAAACGGAGCTTTCCATCAAATCATGAAGTTTTTGACAAGATTTCTCATAAGAAGTGCTTTGATTATCCATATCCCATTGCTTAGCAAGCGAATAGTATTGTCCTTCTTTGATTTTTTTATCCGAATTAATATGTAAATAATGACCGGGAAGTAATTTTCTGACATTTTCAAAAATAGTCCATGGCCCGGGAATATAATTCAATTGTAAATACATCCTTAATGATGATCTTTCGATATCACTGTTAATGTTATACTTTAAAAGTGCCTTCATTTCAGAAGCAAAAGCAAAGCATTCATTATCAGCATAATAATAAAGAGGTTTTATACCAAACCGATCTCTGGCTATAAAAAGAGATTCTTCTTGTTTGTCATAAATAACAAATGAAAAAAATCCGTTCAGGTCATTTAAGCACTCTTCTTTTTTTTCAATGAACATATAAAGCAGTACTTCTGTGTCGCTTCCGGATTTAAAGCTGTATCCTTTTTGTTTTAGAAAATTTTGTAATTCTTTATAGTTATATATAGCTCCATTAAAAACGATTGTAAATCTTCCTGTTTGATCTGTAAATGGTTGTGCTGAAGATTTTGAGACATCAATGATAGCAAGTCTTGAATGACCTAACAGTACATTTGAATGAGAAAATATGCCTGAATCATCGGGACCTCTTTTATTGAGAGTGCTTAAAGCGTCTTGCAACTGCTTTTTATGCTTTTCATTAATGCCATCATTAAAAGAGTATATCCCGGTTATTCCACACATTGTTTATCTTTCTTAATGTTTTTAAGAGTATTTTTCTTTTTTTATTATAGATGCACGGCTTCATCGTAAGCGGCGGCGGCAGCTTCCATTATAGCTTCCGACATTGTAGGATGTGGATGTACTGATTTTATTATGTCATTTGCTGTGCTGCCGAGTTTTTTTGCTAAAACTCCTTCTGATATCATTTCAGTAACATTATCGCCTGCCAGATGTAACCCTAACAGCTTATCGGTTTTTTTATCAAAAATTATCTTTACTAATCCGTCTTTGTTGCCTGTAGCACTTGCTTTTCCTGAAGCCATAAAAGGAAATTTACCTATTTTAACTTCATAGCCGACTTCAATTGCTGCTTTTTCAGTATATCCTACAGAAGCGACTTCAGGTGAGCAGTAAGTACAGCCCGGAATATTATTATAGTCAATAGGTTCAGGATTATGACCTGCGATTTTTTCTATACAAACAATACCCTCTGCTGAAGCAACATGAGCTAAAGCCTGCCCGGGCGTCACATCACCTATTGCATAATAACCGTCAAGATTTGTTTTGTAAAAATCATCAACAACAATTTTTCCATCTTTTACCTCAATCCCGGTTTCTTCCAGTCCTATATCTTCAATGTTTGGAGTTACTCCAACGGCTGATAATACTATATCTGCATTAATTTCCTCTATCCCTTTTTTGGAATTAACAGTAACTATACATTTATCTCCTTGAGTTTCAACCTTCTCAACATTAGATTTGGTCATTACCTTTATTCCTGATTTTTTGAAAGACCTTGCCAGTTGCTTAGAAATTTCCTCATCTTCAGCAGGAACGATATTAGGCATAAATTCTACAAGGGTAATTTTAGTTCCCAGAGCATTATAGAAATAAGCAAATTCGGATCCTATGGCACCGGAGCCGACAATTACCATCGATTCAGGTATTTTGTCAAGAGTCAATGCTTTTCTGTATCCTATTATTTTTTTTCCATCCTGCTTTAATCCGGGAAGTTCTTTTGAACGTGCACCTGTTGCAATTATAATGTGATTTGCTTTTAACTCTTTTGTTTCTCCCTCTGTTGTTTTTACTTCAATTGTTTTACCAGGCTTTACTGTACCATATCCTCTGACAAATTCGATATTATTCTTTTTAAAAAGGTATTGCACTCCTTTGCTCATATTACCGGCAATTTCACGGCTACGTTTTACCATGTTATTTATGTCGGGCTTAAAATCAGCACTTGTGCTTATCCCATAATTTTCAGCATTTTTAACATAATTATAAACCTGAGCACTTTTAAGCAAAGATTTAGTAGGGATACAGCCCCAGTTGAGGCATACTCCACCTAATTCGGCTTTTTCTATTACTCCGGTTTTCATTCCAAGTTGTGATGCCCTTATAGCTGCAACATAACCACCCGGACCACTTCCTAATACTAATACATCAAAATCCATAGTTCAAAATAATATTTTAATATTTATACAATCTATTTATGATTTATTTCATTACGCTTGTTAACCAAACTTTTTATAAATTCAGGGTTTTTTTCTAATGCGTTTCCTACTACAAGCAAATCTGCTCCGGCATTCCAAATATCAGATGCCTGGCTTGTTTCTTTTATTCCACCTCCAACTATCATTGGAACAGTAATATTTTTGCTTACCTGCTTTATCATTTCTTTCGGAATGGGCTTTGAAGCGCCGCTGCCTCCTTCAAGGTAAACCATCTTAAGACCGAGCATCTCTCCGGCTATTGCAGTACATATCGCTATATCATTCTTGTCTGATGGAATAGGGGAGGTGTTACTCATATAATTAACTGATGTGGTTTTTCCACAATCAATAAGCATATAACCGGTTGGTATTACTTCTAATTCGGCTTTTTTTATTTGTGGAGCTGCTATTACATGATTCCCTATCAAGTTTTCGGCGTTTCTGCCGGAAATTAGTGATAAAAACAATATTCCATTAGCGTGTGAACTAATTTGCATTTTATTGCCAGGAAATATAATAACCGGGATGTTGCAGTTACTCTTTATTGATTTAATACAACTATCAATGTCTCCGTTTAATAACAAACTGCTACCTACAAAAATATAGTCAATTTTTAATTTTTCACATTCAATGGCTATTGATTTAGCATCGCTGATATTAGTTTTGTCAGGATCAATTAGTATAGCAAGTTGTTTCTGTTTATTTATAAATTTTTCGTAAATATTCTTATAAATAGCCATTTTTATATGTGTGTTGTTAAGAGTTTTGTTTGATTTTAGCTGATTTAATATTTTTAGATAATTTACGCAAAATTATATTTTTTTATCTTAGTATCGTCAAATTTTTTCGGAAATAGGTTAAGTTGTAGTTTACCTGTTTTCTTTCCGGCTTTATTTTTAAAATTAATTATTCGTCAACTTGTTTTTTATTCTTTTATCAAAATCTTTTTTGCCTTCAACGATAATGGTTATTTCTCCTTTAATATTGGAATTTTCAAAATATTCCAATACATCTTTTATGTTTCCTCTTTTGTTTTCTTCATAAACTTTGGTTAATTCTCTTGATACTGAAATTAACCTTTGCTCTCCAAAAACAGATATAAAGTCTTTAAGTGTTTTTATTAACCTGTGAGGAGATTCATAAAAAACTATCGTTTTCTCTTCTTCTTTAATTTCATTTAGCCTTGTTTGGCGTCCTTTTTTTGCAGGAATAAACCCTTCGAAAACAAATCTGTCGCATGGAATCCCTGAGTTTACCAATGCAGGTACAAAAGCCGTAGCACCCGGCAAGCACTCAACTTCAATATTTGTTTTTAAACATTCGCGGATCAGTAAAAATCCGGGATCTGAAATTCCGGGCGTGCCTGCATCTGTTATTAATGCAGCTTTTTTATCTTCAATCTGCTTTATGACAGACTTAAATATTTTATGCTCATTATGTTGATGATATGCCACTATCTTGTTTGATATCTCATAATGAGAAAATAATTTTGCAGAAGTTCGCGAGTCTTCAGTAAGTATAATATCGGCTTCTTTTAATACTCTGACTGCCCTGAAAGTAATATCCTCAAGGTTTCCAATAGGAGTAGGAACTATATATAGTTTTCCCATTAAGATAGTTGTTTTATAAATAATTATGTCATGTATCTTCTTTGCACTAAATAGGCAAATTTATCAATAGTGTCGGGAGAATCCTGTATATCCCAAGAATAATTCTCATTAAGGGTATTGATATAATCGAATGCTTCGTCAATATTTTCAAAAGAGTTGAGTTTATTTATAGCTTCATTATATGCATCAATATCACCCTCAAAAAGTTCATTTATAAACAAGAATTTTTCATTAACACCAATGCTTTCTTTTAGGTTTTTAATTGGTTTATGTTGCATTCTTGTTCCTATATCTACGGCTTCTTTCATTTTAGATAACCTGACATTCAGCGAAGTATCTTCATTAGCAACGTATTTATCTCCGATTGCTTTACTTTGTTGCTTTCCGGCAACTTCGGCAACTGATTTATTTTTTCTTTTGCCGGAAGTTTCTTTAGCTTTTTTTGGTGTTCCTTTTTTTAATGATTCTGATTCTGTTGACTCGCTTGTTTGTTTAGTTTCATTTTCTGTGTCTTCTGTCTGTTTTTGAGGTGAAACTTCTTTTCTTTCCTGCTCTACTTTTTCCAAATTATCTTTTATAGGCCTTTCCTCTTTTTCTTTTTTGATATCGTCTTCTTTGCTATCTATTATTTCTTTTTCAGGTTCTTCCTCCTTTTCTATATCCTGAGGCTCTTTTATTTCATCTTTTGGAGGTGGAGTTACAAATTTTCTTGGAAATGTTCTCTCTGAAGTGTCTTTTATATCTGTTGTTATTTCTTTGTTTTTTTCACTTGAGTATAATTGTCTTTCATTTATTTTTTTTAACAGATAAAATTCTTTGTATAACTGCTTTAATTCATCAAGAACTAAATCAATTTCCATAAGAGATTCCGGTTTATCTGTCTTATTAATGCTTTCTGTTTTTTCTGCAACAGATTCAAGAAGATTGCAAATTTTGTCTTTTATTAATGTGTTGTCCATATTTTTGATGTTTTATTTTTTTACAGTATAGTTTAATAATTCTAATTAATAAGTTTGATTTTTGCATATTTTAACAGTAATTTTTTCTTTCCAAAGCCATTAAATACTACTGTTGCTTGAGTATTATCATTTTCGCCGCCTATTTCAATTATTTTGCCTTCGCCGAATTTTTGATGCTCAATAATCATATTAACGCTTAAGTTTTCTTTATCAAATATTCTAAATTCACCGTTATTTTCTTGATTAACGGTCTTTTTTGATGATTTTTTTAAAGGGGTTAGTGATTTTTTTGAACTGTCACTCTTACTAACTCCTGTAGTTTTATTCTTATCAAATGTTTTTTTGCTAGTTTGATAATGTTCAAAGCATTCTTCTATGCAGTCTTTATTAAGTTCTTCAATAAATCTGCTGGGTTCGCAGAAATTAAAGTTTCCATATTTAAACCTTGAATCGCAATGAGATATTGTTAAAGAGTTCATTGCTCGTGTAACTGCAACGTAAAATAATCGCCTTTCTTCTTCCAGTTCAGTGCTTGAGCCTGTTGACATAAATGAAGGGAACAAATTTTCTTCAAGCCCTACTAAAAAAACGTTTGGAAATTCCAAGCCTTTAGCCGAGTGTATAGTCATTAATGACACCTTGTTGGTATCTTTAGGGTCGTTTTCGGTGTCAAGATCTGTCATTAAAGCTACATCTTGCATAAATGCTTCAAGCGAATCAGCTTTTTCTTCTCCCTCAACATCTTCTGTTTGGTTAATATTATTTTCACTATTTATTATTTCACAAAATTCGCTAAGACCATTAATTAACTCTTCGACGTTTTCTTTTCTGTTTATTGCTTCCGGGTTGTCTTGATCGAAATAAAACTTTAAAATACCGCTTTCTTTAGCAACTTTTTTGCCCAACTCATAAGCATTTAGCTTATTTAATTGAAGATTAAAGCTTTTTATCATTGATGAAAAGTCACTGAGTCTCCCGATTATATTGCTTCCAAGAGGTATTTTAAACTTTGCGGGATTCTCTACAACATCCCATAATGATGCGTTATTCTCGTTGGCAGCAACTATAAGTTTGTTTATTGTTGTGTTTCCTATTCCTCTTGCCGGAAAGTTTATTATTCTCGTAAGAGCATCTTCGTCTTTGTTGTTAATTATTAATCTGAAATATGCTAAAACGTCTTTTACCTCTTTTCTTTGATAAAATGAAAGCCCGCCAAAAACCTTATAAGGTATTTGTTTTTTTCTTAAAGCTTCTTCTATAGCTCTTGATTGAGCATTAGTCCGATAGAGTATAGCAAAGTCTTTATTTTTAGCTTTATCATTATCTTTTTTGTCGGAGATTTTTGAAGCCACCATTGCAGCTTCTTCTGCTTCACTGGATAAGTTTAATATCCGTATTTTTTCACCAGTATCATTGGAGGTCCAAATCTCTTTAAAAATTTGCTCTTTATTGTTTTTTATTATTCCATTTGCAGCTTTAACAATGTTTTGTGTTGAACGATAATTTTGTTCCAGCTTAAAGATTTTGTGTTCGGGATAATCTTTCTTAAAATTCAGGATATTAGCGATATTTGCTCCTCTGAATGCATATATGCTTTGAGCATCATCGCCGACTATACAAAGATTTTCGTTGTCCGATGCCAGTTTTTTCACAATCAGGTATTGAGAATAGTTTGTGTCTTGATACTCATCAACAAGAATATACCGGAATTTCTTTTGGTATTTGTATAATACATCGGGAAAATCTCTTAAAAGAACATTTGTAAAAAAAAGTAAGTCATCAAAATCCATTGCCGATGCTTTGGCAAGGCGATTTTGGTAGATGCTGTACAAAAGTCCTATTTTAGGTTTATTCGCCTGTTTGTCATGTAGTTGTATCTCAAAATCTTCGTTGTAATCATGAGCAGATATTAAGTTGTTCTTCGCCGATGATATTCTGTTTAGTACTAATCCGGGATTATATGCTTTTTCATCAAGATTTTGTTCTTTTATTATCTTTTTTATCAATCTTTTAGAGTCGGTAGTATCATATATTGTGAAGTTATTGTTAAAGCCAATTTTATCAGCTTCGGCTCTTAAAATTCTTGCAAAAACGGAATGGAAAGTTCCCATCCAAAGGTTTCTTGCAAGGTTATGACCAACTAATGAGGCGATACGCTCTTTCATTTCTTTAGCGGCTTTATTAGTGAAAGTCAGAGCTAATATTGAAAATGGGCTAACGCCTTTACTAAGCAAGTATGCAATGCGGTATGTTAGTACCCGGGTTTTCCCTGATCCTGCTCCTGCTATGACCATAACAGGACCTTCAGTTTCTTTTACCGCTTGTTTTTGCGAGTCATTAAGTTGGTTTAAAAAATCAGCCATCGAAAATCAATTGTTTTTATTTGCAAATATATTAAAAAATACGCCGGGATAAAATGAATTATTTTACAGGTTTTCCACAATTTTGTAAGATATGAAAAATTAAAGTATATTTAGCATTAAGAAAATGGAATAACCTCCCTAAAATTATTGTTTTATAGGTTTTAGGGAGGTTGTTTATCTATACAGAATTATTTATTATTCTTATCTAGCAAGCTGATTTAAAATGGGTCACATTCTGTTTTAATTAACAATTTTATTATACCTTCTTTCAACTTCCTTCCAGTTTATCACATTCCAGAAAGCTTCAATATAATCAGACCTGCGATTCTGGTACTTTAAATAGTAAGCATGTTCCCAAACGTCAATACCAAGAATAGGAATTCCATGCATGTCAGCTACATCCATTAAAGGGTTATCTTGGTTTGGTGTGCTTGTTACTTGTAACTCACCTTCTTTATCTACTATAAGCCAAGCCCACCCACTGCCAAAACGAGTTGTAGCAACTGCATTAAACTCTTTTTTAAAATTATCAAAAGAAACAAATCTTTTTTCTATAGCAGCATATAGATTTTTACCTGGTTTTCCACCGCCTTTTGGTGATAAAACTTTCCAAAACAAAGTGTGATTATAGTGCCCACCACCATTATTTCGCACGCTAACAGGATGCTTACTCATATTTTCAAATATGTTTTCTAAAGACATTTTCTCCAATTCAGTGCCTTTTATTGCTGAATTGAAGTTGTTTACATATGCCCGGTGATGCTTACTATGATGAATTTCCATAGTGAGAGCATCTATATGCGGCTCTAAGGCTGCATAATCATATTCCAATTCCGGTAATTTGTGAATATTTGTGTCCTTATGTTTGTTTCTCTTTACTTCACAAATATTTTTATGTGATTGTAAGATGCCACCTATAACAAGAAATGTTATAATTAGTATTGCCGGCTTTTTGATTAAATTTCTTTTCATAACTTTTTATTATTTTTATACATTAATTTAATTTTTTATAACAAAAGTAACATTCTTAAAACAAAATTGTTTAAATAAATGATAAAAATTATTTCCTGTAAAACTTAAAACTTTTAATCTACTGTAAATGTATGATGATAATTACCGAAAAGGTCTCATTAATTTAGGAGGTGAGATTTTTGAATATCTTTATAAAGACTAAAATATCTTCTATTGCCACAAATAGCTATCATTGGACCTTTAGTATGATTAAAAAACTGATAAAAATTACCTCTTTTAAGATATTCTGTCTATCTTTGATAAAAAAACCAACAAATTACTATAGCTGTTATATTGTTGCTTTAACAAACCTATCCTTATCATTTATGTCTTTTTTGATTTCAATGTTTGAAAAGTTCTTGTTTTTTAATAATTGCTTTATATGCATGCCTAGAGCTTCGTTGATTTCAAAAAATACTAAACTTTTTGGTTTTAATATTTTTTTTGCCAGCTCTGAAATTTTTTCGTAAAATATCAAGGGCTCGTCATCATTAACAAAAAGTGCCTCGTGTGGTTCATGAGTTAAAACATTGTTTCTTATATTACTTTTTTCAGAAATTCTGACATAAGGAGGATTGCTTACCCAAACATCCCAGTCTTTTTTTATTAAATCGTCTTTTTCTGTTAAAGAAAAAATGTCTCTTTCGAAAAATTCTGCTTCAATATTATTATTGGATGCGTTTTCTTTAGATAGTTCTATAGCTTCATGATTTTTATCCAGACCGCAAACGGATAAGCCCGGCAATAGTTTTTTTATAGCTAAAGCAATACACCCACTACCTGAGCCAAAGTCTAAAAGATTACCTTCGGTTAGTTTTTTTTCTCTCAATTCTTTTTCAATCCAAAGAACTAACTCCTCAGTTTCAGGTCGCGGAATCAAAACAGGGGGCTTTACTTTCAACTTCAAATCTAAAAAATCAGTAACGCCTGTGATATATTGAACAGGTTCATGGTTTTTTAAACGTTTTACAATTTTAATAACATTGACGATTTCCGACTCACTTATTCGCGTATCAGGTGATAATATAATGTCTTTTTTACTAATGCCGAATGAGTTTTCCAGAATAATTGTTGATATTGCTTCTGACTCATTTTCAGGATATAAATCTTTTATTTCGTTCTTGATAAAATCCTTTATATTTCTAATTTTATTTGAAAGTGGATTCATTACAAAATGTATTATTCTTCAACTTTTTCTGAATATTTTTGAGCTTTTTCCGGCTCTCCTTTTCTCAAATAAGTAAATGAAATATTTCTCATTAAGTTCTTGTCTTCAGGGCTTACTTCCAATGCTTTATAAAGGAATTCCAGAGATTTTTCAAATTCGTTTATTATTCCATAAGCCACACCAAGATTAGCAAGGGTTGTAAGATCATCAGGATTTATTTCATAAGCTCTGTTAAGATATTTTAGCGATTCTTCTATATCGCCAAGGACCTTTCCTTTTATTTCTCCGATTTTTCTTATGGCTTTGTAATGTCCGGGATTAAGTTCAATAACTTCATGTAGAAGATCAATGGTTTTTTCAAATTCTTCTTTTTTTTCATAAACTAAAGCAAGTTCATAAATATATTCGCTGTTTTCAGGGCTTCGTGATTTAAGTTTTTCAAAGCTTTTTTGTGCTACTTCAAGGTTGTTTTCTCTTCTTGCTCTTCTTCCCAGCATTAGCAGGTTATTGTATGCCAACTCGTAGTTTGGGTTTATTTCAAGGCAGCGCATATATGCTTCCATTGACTTTTCTTTATAACCGGAATAAACATAAGCATTCCCCAATAGCAACCACCCGGAAAGATAATTTTGATGCAATGAAACTCCGCGTTCAAGGTAATTAATGGCTTTTTCAAGTTTTAATTGCTTCTCAGCTTCACTTATTTCAGGTTTTAATGCTTTTTCTATTAAAGCACCTCCGGCGGAAACATTAACTTTTATGCTTTTATCAGAGGTTTTCACATCTGTTGTAAAAAGAGTATAGTCATCTTTCCATGCTTTATTCCTGTCTATCGTTTTATAGCTGAATCCTGCGAGAATAACAAAAAACAATACTGTAGTTATGTATGAAGCATCTTTATGTTTAATGATTTCTCCTGTAATAATCTTTTGTATAAAATATCCTGCAGCTATACAGAATCCCAATGAAGGCATGAACATAAACCGTTCATTCATAAAAGTTCCTATAGAAAACAAGATATTCGAGAAAATCGAAAATGTGAGTAAGAAGAACCATATTCCATATCCTGCAGTATGCTTTGTTTTTAAGCTTTTGATGGCAAAAACACCTATGCTTGCGTAAATTAAAAATGAAAGTATAACGAGAGGGTGTTCCCATCCAACTATAGGTATGTGATTCGGGTAATAATCATGTGTAAGAGGGTGGGGGAATATCAATAGTCTAAGATAAACAAACATAGTATAAAATATTGTTGCATATCTTTCACTTGTTGTGGCATATAAAAATGGGTTATTTAAAATTTCTTTTGATGTTATACCCGAGCCGATAATATATCCTAATGCGTTGTATCTCAATAAGAAAAAAATGGCAATAGGTATAATAAGAATGTAGATGTTTTTAAGATTATCTTTTAATGTATGCTTGGTAAAATAATATATGCTAAGAGGAATAACAGCAAGAAAAGTAAGAGCATTTTCTTTGGATAATAGTGCTAAAAGAAATATTCCGCTTGTTAATACTCCGAAAAATATTTTGTTTTTCTCCTGCAGAAATTTAATATAAAAATATAAAGCAGCTATACTGAAAAGCATACTTAAAAGTTCGTCTCTTCCCTTAATATTTGCAACCACTTCAGTATGAATAGGGTGAACGGCATATATTATTGTAATAATAAAAGGTAAGGAAAGAAACCATTTATTGTTGTTTGAGTTTGATGGGAGTAGTTTTTTTAGTGTGATAAATATTAAACAGCATAATAAGGCGTGGAGTAATATATTGATTAGATGTCCGATAAAAGGATTAGGTCCAAAAAATTCATATTCAACAGCGAAAGTTATGTGTGATAATGGTCTGTATCTTCCTCCTTCAAGCAGAGCTTTTTCTTCTTCAAAAAAGCCAAAAAAAGCATCTGTTGTTAATATACTTCCAATCCCTTCTATGCCTTGTTTGGTGAGTTTGTTCTCGGTTATCATCAAAGTATCATCTAAGGCATAATCATGACCTAAGGTATTGATGTATAATGCAAAAGAGACGGCAAAGATTAAAACTAATGGTGTGGATAATTGTTTCTGCATAATTAATAAATTTAAAAGTTAAAGTATAATGCAAAATTACACTTTTATCAAAACTAATAAATCAAATACTTTTCTCTTATTTTTTTAAAATTACTTAAGTCTTTTTCCCATGATTGCCTGATTTCTTTTTCTGTGTAATTGTTTATTATCTGCTTTCTAAGTTTGTCTGTTCCGGCAAGCAGATCAAAGAAGTTATTAAAAAAATTATCTTTATCCGGAAAGTTCTTATATGCCATTAAAAGGTATGAGAGGTCTAGATATCCTTTATTCCGTATTTTTTCGGGATTTATTTCAGACAGGTTCATTCCGTTGCATGTTTTGTTAAGCAGGGGAGGTTCAGGTGCAGCAGGAACACTTTCCGGCACAAATTCATAATTAAATATATTCTCTGGCAGAGAAGGATGTCCAAATATTTGAAAAGGCTTGTTTGTTCCCCTTCCTACGCTTATTTCAGTACCTTCAAAAAAGCATAATGACGGGTAAAGATATATTGCTGTCATATTCGGTAAATTAGGCGAAGGCTTAGTTTTGATATTAAATGGCATACTACGGTCGTAGTTGGCAACTTGTATTATTGTCAGATTGCTTTCAAGATTATCTTTTAGCCATCCTTCACCATTAACCATCAGTGCATATTCCCCAACTGTCATGCCATGAACAACAGGTATGGGGTGTAAACCGACAAATGATGAGTATTCGGGCTCTAAAACAGGTCCGTCAACATAATGACCATTAGGATTCGGGCGATCAAGTATAATAACGGGGATGTTATTTTTTGCAGCTTCCTCCATAACATAAGTCATAGTTGATATGTAAGTATAAAATCTTGCTCCGACATCCTGAATGTCAAAAATTATTACGTCAATATCAATTAATTGCTCTTTTTTTGGTCTTCGGTTTTTGCCATAAAGACTGATTACCGGGACTCCTGTTTCGATGTCTGTTCCATCTTCAACATATTCGCCGGCTGCTGCTTTACCTCTGAATCCGTGTTCCGGACTAAAAATTCGCACCAGCTTAAAGCCTGAGCGGATTAATGTATCCACTAAATGAACTTCTCCGATTTTTGATGTATGATTTCCTACAAAACCGATACGCTTATTTTCAATTAAGGGGAAATAGTTTAGTGTTTGATATGCTCCCGGCACAATGTCAGAATTCTTCGAATCATTATGGCTTTGCCTCCCACAGCGGGGGCAGCAATTTAAACCATTCAAGAATACAAAAAAAAGAATTAAAAAAGTTATTTGCTTCATTAGTTTTATTATTAGCTATTTTATATGTTTTTCAGCATGATAAGAAGATCTTACCAATGGTTGACTTTCAATAAATTTAAAACCTTTTTTCAGACCAATATTTTTATATTCCTCAAATTTTTCGGGGGATACATATCTGTCAACCGGCAACTGTTCTGTTGATGGTTGAAGATATTGACCTATGGTCATGATTTTACAATTTACGTTTAACAGGTCATCCATAGTTTCATAAATTTCATCGTCGGTTTCACCCAGTCCTGTCATTATACCTGATTTTGCTCTTATACCTTTGGATGCGATAAAAGATAAAACATTCAAACTTGTCTCGTATTTTGCAACGGTTCGTATTTTAGGAGTTAGTCTTCTAACAGTTTCAAGGTTATGAGAAATGATATTCGGTTTTGCGTCAATAACTTTTTGAATCAGACCGGGCTCTCCTTTAAAGTCAGGAATAAGTGTTTCTATGGTTGTTTTTGGGGATTTTGTTTTTATTGCAATAATTGTTTCTGCCCATAAAGAAGCTCCTCCATCTTTGAGGTCATCTCTGTCAACGGATGTTAGCACACAGTGCTTGATCTTCATTTTTGCAACGGCATTAGCGATATTTTGCGGCTCATTATTGTCGGGAGGTTTTGGACTTCCTGATTTTACAGCACAAAATTTGCAGTTTCTTGTACATATATCACCTAATATCATGTAAGTAGCCGTTCCATTTTTCCAGCATTCGGCTTTGTTTGGGCATTTACCGCTTTCACATATAGTGTGTAATGAACCGGAGTTCAATATATTTTTGATTTTTGAATAATTCTGAACTTCAGTTAATTGTGTGCGTAGCCAAGATGGCTTTCTTAAGTATTTAGTTTTTCTTTCTTCCAAAGGAATATTACTTTTAAGTAAAAAATGATTTAAAATAGTCATCAAAATTACAAAAAAGAAAACAAATTAATGGTTTTTAAAAAAGCTTCACGAAGGAAAATACAAATTTTGCCTGACTTTGCAATTTGTTAAAGAATAGAGAAAATAATCAAAGATTAAATCAATGAGTATTATAATTTTGATTTATTATCGGTGATTTGTTCAACGTGTTGAACTTGAATACACGCAGGACAAGTTTGTCTTTGGCTTTTACAGCTCATAAGACCAATAAATAAAACTATAATAAAAACAGCTATAATAAATTGTTTCATCTTATTTATAAATTTAGGTTAATGAAATTTTTGTAGCAAATTATGAATTTTAATTAACTATACACATGAATACTTTCCCATCTTTGCTTCGCTTTACTTCAAGTGCCTTAGCATAGTTCACAACATTATTAATGGTTTCTTTGCTTGGAGAATCGCTTTTAGTATTATTAAATTTGTTTCTTAGTTCAAATGTATTATTATGTTTCATAAGTACGGGAGTTTGGTTAAACTTTTGGTTTTAATATCTACAATATCAATTTACTGCATTTATATGAAGTAACGAAATATATGTAATTATTATTTTTAAAATTTCAAAATAAATTAAAAAAACTTTTGTCATTTAATTACAAAATCAATATTTTTACAAAATAATTCTATGTTAATACAGTATTAATAAAAAAATATTATATAATGAATTTACATGAATATCAAGGAAAGTCTTTATTAAAAAGTTATGGTGTGCCTGTTCCGGAAATCCGTGTGATGGATGATACTTCTTTAGCTCGTAAATATGCTGAAGAGATTTCTGAAGCTACCGGTTGTAAAGCTTGGGCAGTTAAAGCACAAATTCATGCCGGAGGCAGAGGAAAAGGAGGGGGTGTAAAAATTGCTAATTCTCTTGGTGAAGTTGAAAAATTTGCTTCTGATATTTTAGGTATGCAGTTAGTAACACCTCAAACAGGAAAAGATGGTAAAAAAGTTAAAAAAATCCTTATAGAGCAGGGTATATATTATGAAGGGGATTATGAACCTGCTGAATTTTATATGAGCATATTGTTAAACAGGTCAACTTCAAGGAATATTATTATGTATTCACCCAGAGGTGGTGTTGATATTGAAAAAGTTGCTGAAGAAACACCGGAGCTTATATATACAGAAGAAATTGACCCCAAAACAGGGGTTTTGCCTTTTCAGGCAAGGCGAATAGCTTTTAATTTCGGTTTAAAAGGGGATGCATTTAAAAATATGGTAAAGTTTGTTCCTAAGCTTTATCAGGCTTATGATCAAACTGATGCTAGTCTTCTTGAAATTAACCCTCTTTTTAAAGCCGCAGATAATAAAATTTTGGTTGCCGACACAAAGATGACAGTTGATAATAACGCCCTGTATCGTCATCCTGACATATCAGAAATGCGCGATTTTGATGAAGAAGACCCAATGGAGGTTGAGGCAGGCAAGCATAGTTTGAATTATGTAAAACTTGATGGTAATGTCGGATGTATGGTTAATGGTGCAGGATTGGCAATGGCAACAATGGATATAATTAAGCTTTCCGGAGGAGAACCGGCAAACTTTCTGGATGTTGGTGGTTCTGCCAACGCCAAAAGAGTTGAAGAAGCTTTTAGAATTATACTGAAAGATAAGAATGTCAAAGCAATACTAGTGAATATATTTGGTGGTATAGTTCGTTGCGACAGAGTTGCTAATGGAATAGTTGATGCATATAAAAATATCGGAAAGATTGACGTGCCGATTATTGTCAGACTTCAAGGAACAAATGCCGAAGAAGCTAAGAAAATCATTGACGAATCAGGATTAAAAGTTCATTCTGCGATTTTGTTGAAAGAAGCTGCAGAAATGGTGTCAGATATTTTAAAATAATTTTTTTATTGGTACTTAACTTCAGATTTTTTCAACATCAAGTTTTTCAAACTTTGAGTTTTGAGAAATAAATGAAGGAACTATCTCTTTCATTTTTTTTACGATTTCAAAATCATCTTTTCCTTGTTTTGATAATTCTATAAGTTCATTTATCTGGGCTTCAATATATGAAAATTCATACTCTTCAATTTTGGCGATCATAATTTTTGGATTGTGAGTAGGTATGGTATTTTCTTTTTCACACAAAAGTTCTTCATATAGTTTTTCACCCGGACGCAATCCGGTATATACTATTTGAATATCTTTTCCTAACTCTAAGCCGGATAGTTTTATCATTTTAGTGACAAGATCAAGTATTTTAATAGATTCACCCATATCGAATAAAAATATTTCGCCGCCTTTCCCCATACTCCCTGCTTCCAGAACTAAATGGCAAGCTTCCGGGATAGTCATAAAATATCTTGTTACTTCCGGGTGAGTAATGGTAACAGGTCCGCCTTTTTCAATTTGTTTAGTAAATAGAGGAATAACAGAACCGTTAGATCCTAAAACATTGCCGAATCTGGTAGTGATAAATTTAGTTTTTTTCTGTTGATTGAGCGATTGAACATACATTTCGGCTATACGTTTTGAAGCACCCATTACGTTGGTTGGGCGAACTGCCTTATCTGTTGAAACCATTACAAATTTACTGACGTTATGCTTATTGCTTAAGTCTGCAACAATTTTTGTTCCTGAAATATTTGTATAAACAGCTTCATCAGGATTCATCTCCATAATAGGCACATGTTTATATGCTGCAGCATGAAAAATAATGTCGGGTTTATTTTTTGAAAACAACCTATCCATTCGCATTTCATTGCAAACATCAGCGACTACAAATTCTGTATTTTCGCTATTATGATTCTTTGTAAACTCTGTTTCTAAATGAAAAAGGGCGGTTTCTGCCTGATCAACTAAAATAAGCTTTTTAAAATCAAACTCTAACATTTGCCGTGCAATTTCGCTTCCTATAGAGCCTGCAGCGCCGGTTACTAAAACAACCTTATCCGTAAGATCTTTTATAAGCTCTTTTTTCTTAATTTTTATTTCATCTCTTTCTAAAAGGTCTTCTATCTTTACTTTCTTTATTTGTTTAAAGCTTAACTGACCATTAATCCATTGTGAAACAGGAGGAACGTTTAAAACCCTTGTATTATATTTTAAAGATACTTCAATAATATGCTTTTTCTTTTTTGGCTCAAGATTTTGAATAGCTACAATTAATATTGAAACATCATTATTCTTTAGTAGGTTTTCAATTTTATCTCCACTTACGATTTTTATCCCCTCTGCTTTTTTGCCAATTTTCATCGGATTATCATCTATAAAAGCGAGAATCCTGAAAGATACTCCTGTTGCTCTGTCCAAAGCTTCTTTAGTTATTATTCCTGCCTCCCCTGCACCATATATTGCTACGTTGAAAGTGGATTTGCCTGAATAAACAAACTCCATGAATAATGCTTTGATTATCAATCTGTATGACGTCAGTAAAAAAACAGTAATAAAAAAGTCAATCATTATAATTGAAAGAGGAATGATATAATTTCCATCAAAAAAATAATATCTGACTATGTTTCCTAAAATTAAAATAATGGAGCCAACTAATATTACTAAAAATAGTCGTGCAAAATCCTGCGTGTTTGTATATCTGATCATGCTTGTGTGTGTTTTGCTTAACCAGAAACTTAAACTTCTGATTGCTAAAACAAATAGCATGACAATAGGAAGCATGGGCAACCAATTAGAAGGGATAGAAAAATTAAACCGTAGTAAAAAAGCTAAAACTATGGAAAATAAACAAAAAACTATGTCAATCAAAAGTATCCATAATCGCGAATAGCTGTTTTTAAATAATATCATAAGTGCTCAATAAAAAGAATTATTGTTTATTTTTTAAATAATTACTGCAAAAATAATCATTTTATTAATGAGTTCAGTTTAAAAAGTATAAAGTTAAAAGTTTTATAAAGTTAGTTTGCTTATAATGAGATACTTGTAGAAATATAGTATTTTTTCTTAATATGTTTAATGTCAGCAAATTACACTTTTTACTTTATAGCCTTTATGCTTTAATATGCTCGTCTCATTGACCAATAATTTTCATCTTGCCGGAATTTCAAACATATACTATAAAATATAATGAAATTTTGAATATATTTGCTATATATTTTAGAATACGTTAATGTAATAATTTACATTTTATTAATATGAAGAAACGTGTATTGGTAACCGGCGGAGCAGGATTTCTTGGTTCTTATTTATGTGAAGAGTTACTAAATAAGGGAAATGAGGTGTTTTGTCTGGACAATTTTTTTACAGGTCATAAGAAAAATATCATTCACCTTTTGGATAATCCTTATTTTGAGTTAATCAGGCATGATGTTACTATGCCTTTTTATATTGAAGCTGATGAAATATATAACCTTGCTTGTCCCGCATCTCCTGTTTATTACCAGCTTAATCCTATTAAAACCATTAAAACTTCGGTAATGGGTTCTGTTAATATGCTTGGGCTTGCGAAACGCATTAAAGCAAAAATATTGCAGGCTTCAACGAGTGAAGTTTACGGAAACCCGGAAGAACATCCTCAAAATGAAAATTATCACGGGAAAGTTAATCCTATTGGAGATCGTGCATGTTACGATGAAGGGAAAAGATGTGCTGAGTCTCTTTTTATAAATTATTACAGACAAAATAATGTCAAAATCAAAATACTTAGAATTTTCAATACTTATGGACCAAGAATGAGTGCAAATGATGGAAGAGTTATTAGCAACTTTATTGTAAGCGCATTAAAAAATAAAAATATCGAAGTTTTTGGAGACGGTAGTCAAACCAGAAGTTTTTGTTATGTTGATGATATGATAAAAGGGATGATTAGGTTTATGGATACCCCTGATAATATAACAGGACCGTTAAATATAGGCAACTCTCAGGAATATTCAATTATTGAAATAGCTGAAAAAATAATAGAAATTACGGGGTCTCGTTCTAAAATTATATTTAAATCGTTACCCGAAGATGATCCTTTAAAGCGTAGCCCCGATATATCGGAAGCTAGAAAAACAATAGATTGGAACCCTGAAATTGATCTTGATGAAGGTTTAAAACAAACTGTAAAATATTTTGAATCTATAATTTAGCCGGGAATGCTATATTTCCCGGTTTTTAATAAATAGATAAAATACTACCCTTCGGGGTTAATTATAAAAAGAAACCCTTATTAACTAAAGGGTTACAAAAGTACATGAAATAAAAAAACATAGACCCTTAGGGTTTCGAAAACCCTTAGGGTCTGAGTCAAAATATTGTAAAAGATTGTTAACTAAACTTTATTCAAATGAAAGTTCTTATAACAGGTGTTAACGGACAGCTTGGAAAACAGTTCAAAGAATTATCAGAAACTAATAAAGATTTTGTTTTTACCTCTCGTGAAGAATTAGATATAAGTAAAAACGAAGAAGTAGAAAGTTTTTTTAATAATAATAAGTTTGACTGTGTTATAAACTGTGCTTCTTATACAGCAGTTGATAAAGCCGAAAATAATATTAATGATTCAATGAATGTTAATGTTTTGGGTTCAAAAAATTTAGCCGAAGCAACTGCAAAACAAAAGGCTCTGCTTATTCATTATTCTACCGATTATGTTTTTGATGGAAAAAATAATAAACCATATAGCGAGGATGATATTTCTTCGCCTCAAACTATATATGGGAAAAGTAAACTTAAAGGTGAAAAAGAAATTTTTGTTAATGCTGAAAGGGCTATAATAATAAGAACTTCTTGGTTGTATTCTAAATTTGGAAAAAATTTTGTTAAAACTATACTTGAAAAAAGTAAAGAAAAACAGATACTGGAAGTTGTTTTTGATCAGATTGGTTCACCAACATACTGTTATGACCTTGCCAATCTTACTTTGAAAATATTGCCTGAAGTAGTAGATAATTTTTATACAAAAGATATATATAATTTCTCTAATGAAGGAGTAGCAAGTTGGTATGATATAGCTCAGGCTATTATTGATATAAAAAATGTTGATTGTGAGGTTAAACCTGTTTTAAGTGATGCTTTCCAAACTGTTGCAAAACGACCATATTATTCTTTGTTGGATAAAAACAAAATAAAAAATGATTTTAATGTCAAAATACCATACTGGAAACATAGTTTAAAAAGGTGCCTGGATGAGTTATAATATAATTATTTGCCAGTAAATGTTTTAAATAAGTTTATTATATTTCTTTGTTTTACTTTATTAATAAAATTCTAAGTTTTATATAAATAATTTAAATATACCGTAATAATAATTTTTGCGTTACTTTTAAGTAATTTAATCATTAAAAGATTTATTAAAGCTATTTTTCAATGAGTAGAAAAAAGTATATTTTTTTAAGTGCAGTTTTAATAGTTTTATCTGTTGCAATTATTTTTTATATTCAGGATTCAGATAAAAAGCCTTATAAGGTTGATGTTTCAGGTGTAGAAATAGAAGAAGTTGAAATTAGTCGTTATGAGAAATTATTATTTGAGGCTAATCCTTTTTTATTACGTGAAGCAATTGAACCATATTCCGACGAGTTTTATTTTTTTCTGGGAGATGAGTTAGGCAATCCTGTTGCTATGCAGCAATTGTATGATTATGTTACAGACCCTCTTATTATTGAACTTTATAATAAGACTATAGATGTTTTTCCTGATTTAAATAATTTAGAACAAGAATTAACATATCATTTCAGGTATTATAATTATCACTTTCCTGAACGTGATATCCCTGATTTTTATTCTTATGTTTCAGGATTGGATTTAAAAATGCCGATTAAGTATATAGATAATAATGTTGCTATTGCAGTGGATATGTATTTGGGGGATAATATTGATTATCTGAGGTATGGGGTGCCGGCTTATCAAGTTATGAGGCGTTCGGAAGAGTTTATAGTTAGAGATATTATGTATAAAATTGCAAAAGATATGACAGGCAGTTATCATAATCCTGAAACTTTAATTGATTTTATGATTTATGAGGGGATAAAGTTATATTTTATTGATTGCATGATGCCTGATGTAGCTGACACAATTAAAATAGCATATACAAGTCATAATAAAAAGTGGATGAAAGATAATGAAAAGCACGTATGGAGTTATTTTATTGATAAAGAACTGTTGTTTTCAACTAACAAAAACAGAATTAACAGATTCATCACAGATGCACCTTTCACATCTCCTTTTGCAAGGGATTCAGCACCAAGAGCTGCAGTATGGATTGGATGGCAAATAGTAAAAGAATATATGAGAAGAAATAGTGATATTGAACTTTATGAATTAATAAAAACAAATGATTCAAAGAGGATATTAAGTGAATCAAGGTATAAGCCAAGATAGTTTTATTATTATATAAAAAAATTAATGTTTGTATAAATCTTTATTTTAAAGGAAATTCAATAAGGTAATTTAAAAACTTACTGATAAAAATTTAATTTTTATTGGAAATTAGAAAAAAAAACATCATTTTTGCGTCCGTTTTAAAAAAATAGTTTCCAATAACTAAAAATAAAAGTTATGACAAACGATAAAGATAAATCTGGTCAAGCATCAGGTGGTAATGATTGTAATAACTCAGAAGAAACGATAACAACCGGTTCTAAAGGTTTATTGCGATGGGTTGAAAAGATGGGTAATAAGTTACCTCATCCATTTTGGTTATTTGCGTGGATTTGCATTATAATTGTCGTATTAAGTGCAATTACAAGTTATTTTAATGTTAGTGCTATTGATCCTGCAACAGATGAAGATGTATTTGCCCAAAATTTAATTTCCGGAGAGAGTTTACGCAATTTTGTTGAATCTATGGTTAGAAATTTTGCGCATTTTGCTCCATTTGGATTGGTTTTGGTAATGTTGATGGGAGTATCCGTAGCTGAAAGAAGCGGATTTTTAACGGTTGTTCTTCGAACTATTGCATTTTCTGTTCCGAAAAAAATTGTTCTTCCTGTAATTTTTATAATCGGTGCTTGCGGTAATATAGGTTCGGATGCGGGGATTGTTATTGTTCCGCCTATTGCTGCTTTGATATTTTCGCAAATGGGCTTGCATCCAATAGCCGGATTGGTTGCCGGTTATGCCGGTGCTACAGCCGGATTTACAGCAAATTTCCTGATTGCCGGCACGGATGTGTTGCTTGCCGGTATTAGTACTGAGGTAGCAGAAGCTCAAGGGTTAGCTGAGGTCAGTCCGACGGCAAATTGGTACTTTATGATAATTTCTACAATAATGCTTGGCTTTGCAGGAGCTTTTATTGTCAGAAGGTTTACTATCCCAAGGTGTAAAGCGTTTACAGGTGCAGATCATTTGGATACGGAATTTCAGGAGCATGCGTCTAAACTTAAACCTGAAGAGAAAAAAGGCTTAAAGAGAGCAGGATTTGTAGTACTTTTTTATATTATAATTATTGCTGCTCTTGTGGTGCCACCGGGAGCTCCTTTAAGAGATCCCGTTGAAGGGACAATCGTGCCTTCCCCGTTTTTAAGAGGTCTGGTTCCCGTTCTATTCTTGCTTTTTGCATTACCCGGATACGTCTATGGTAAAGCAACAGGAACAATTAAAACTTCTAATGATGCTCTTAAATTTATGGAGCAGGGGATGAAAGAACTTTCAGGGTATATCGTTCTGATGTTTATTATTGCGCAATTCATTTTCTTATTCGGACAATCAAACCTTGATACTATACTCGCTATTAGCGGGGCCAAATTCTTGCAAAATACGGGAATTGAAGGGCCGTTATTATTTACTCTATTTATGATAATAGTAGCGATATTAAATATCTTTATGGGTAGTGGCTCGGCAAAATGGGCAGTATTTGCTCCTATTTTTATCCCTATGTTAGCAAGACTTGAATTTAGTCCTGCTTTTGTACAGCTTATGTATCGTATAGGAGATTCTATTACAAATGCTATTACGCCATTATATCCATACTTCCCATTGTTGTTGGGATGGATAAGTAAATATGATAAACGCGTAGGAATAGGTACAGTAATATCATTGCTTATTCCTTATGCAGTTATTTTATTTATAATGTGGACTATATTATTGTTTATCTGGTATGCCTTTAATTTACCGGTTGGTGTCGGAGAGTTTATATATATTAATTAAAGGATTTTAATAATAATATTCAATATTCTATTATTTTACAACAAGTTTTTTGGTGCTGATGGTCTTACCATTGACTACCAAAGAGTAAAAAAATACTCCGTTTTTTAAAATAGAGGTATTAATTTTTACAAAGTCATTATTGTGATCAAGTGCTATTTTTTTTACCGTCAAACCTGTTGTATTAATAATGTTAATATATGCATCGCATGTGCCTGTGGGTAATTGATAATAAATTTTAGTATAATTAATAGCAGGATTAGGTTTAGGTTCAGATAGTGCTCCGGCAGAAAGTGCTTGGGGAGCAATGAAATTAGGCGATTCGGTAGTGTATATTACTGTAACAACTACCGACTCAAAGGAATCATCTTTGCTAAAAAATTCATAATCTATTATACTTTCTCCCTCTATCCCGTTTGGGAAATACTGTGTATAAAAATCATCTTCAGTGGAAGTTTCATCCGGGCCAAGTATAATAGGCTCTTCAACTTCATAAACATTTGGAGGGTAGCAGACTCCATCCCAGCAGAAAGTGTTATTTGTTCCGTCCATAATATAAGCTTCTGTTTTCTTTATAAAAACTGCAACTTCTTCTGTCGTATTATTCCGAAAAAAAATTTCTGCTTTAAGATATTCATCGTTTGCTAGTCCTGCTAACTTAATTGTGTCACCGGTTATATAGTTATCTTCATTATCTATTAAAACTAATCCCCTTTTGGCGTTTTTCAATTCAAAAGTATTAGCTTGAAGAATTTCTTTTGTAGATCTATCCTGTATAAATACAATTACGCTCATGTTATCTTGTACCCAGCTTTCTTCAAGAGTAAAACTTAAGTCTATCAATTGCTCATTATTCTTTGAAAAATTAATTATAGTACCATGTTGATTGGGTACCATTTTTCGTAATGCATCCTCTATATGTGTCTGGTTTTGCCAGTTATGAGGTATGTCTGTTTCGGTAATCGCAAAGTGTAAAACAAGTAATCCGGAACTGTAATCATCACAAACTTCTGTAACCAAGATATTAGCTCCGTAGTCAAAATTACCGGTTTTTTCCAAATTAATATCTATAGTGAATGGAGAAGGAATATCCTTTCTTAAGTTATAGTAATCCAAATAATGAGGGTAAAGACTTTCATCTTGGCTTCCTCCGGCTAAAACTTCTATTCCATCAATTATTGTTGTAGGGAAACTTAAGATGTTGTAATAGTTGTTGCGATAAGAAGAATGTGAATTTTCAAAATCATCGCCACCATGGTATTTAATAATAGCTACATCATGTCCGTTTTCTATAAGGTCTTTAGCCCCCATAGAAGCACCGGGGCAATAAGGACACCAAGTAGCCGTACCTATCTCAAAAACTACCTTTTGACGATCTACCGGTTGACAAAAAACGGCTGTGGTTGATAACAGAATAATGAAAATTAGTATCGTTTTTTTCATTTTTTAATTTTAAATTATAATTCTCTTTATTTTTCTTAATCTAATTTACTTTATAATAACAAAAATAACATATAAAATAATAACACTGCTAAAATTTAAAATATTTTATTAAAAAAGTTTTTAAAAAACACTAAATTTGTATTTGTTTTAAAGATGTAAAATAATTAATTAAGATAAAAAAAGTATTATGAAAAGCCTTTTTTTTAAATTTAATAAAACACGGTATATTCATGTAGTGTTATGTTTTCAGATATTTTTTTTAGCATTTACATCTTTAGCTCAACGCACAACTGTATTGCCTGAGTTAACCATATCTACTCTTGATGGCAGAGAAGTTAATACCAAAACTTTGGATAATGATGGCAAACCTTTTGCCATTAGTTTTTGGGCTTCATGGTGTCGTCCGTGTCTTAAAGAACTTAATGCTATTGAAGAAATTTATTATGATTGGCAAGAGTACGGCTTTAAGCTTATTGCTATAAGCATAGATGATGCTCGCACTCGTGCAAATGTATTGCCTATGGTAAAAGGACGAGGATGGGATTATGAATTTTATCTTGATGAAAACGGCGATTTCCGACGAGCAATGGGAGTAGGTAATGTCCCTCATACATTTATCCTGAATGGTAAAGGAGAAGTGGTTTATCAACATACGTCCTTTTCTGACGGTATGGAGTGGGAAATGTTTGATGTTTTATTAGAACAGCTTGACCAAAATGATTAGAAATAAAATTAATATTTTAAAAAATATAATTGTTCTTGAGTTAGCTTTCCTTTTAGTTATTACCCCTAACTTAAAATCACAGGAGCTACTTGAAGGTGCACGTATATGGGGTAATTTTGAGTTAAATTCACAGTATTACTTTTCCGATACATTGATAGGTGCTCCGGAGGTTCCGGAAAAAATACTTATGAACGGATTTGGTAATATAAACTTATCTTACAAAGACTTAACGATTGGTATGCGTTACGAAAGTTATCAAAATGCCCTTTTAGGCTATGACAGACGCTACAAAGGGAATGGTATCCCTTATCGCTTTGCGTCTTTCACTCGTGATAATTTTGAAGTAACGTTAGGTAATTTTTATGAGCAATTTGGTAATGGCATGATTTTTCGCTCTTACGAAGAAAGAGATCTTGGTATAGACAATGCAATGGATGGCTTAAGGCTTGTTTATCGTCCGCTTGATGGAATAACGCTTAGGGGTATTATTGGACAGCAAAGATTATTTTTTGATACCGGACCCGGTATTGTAAGAGGTTTTGATACACGGATAAATCTTAATTCTGTCTTTTCATCGCTTGAGGAAAATAAAAATCAATGGATTGTTGGTGGTAGTGTGGTAAGTAAATATCAACCCGACAGAAATCCTCTTTATAATTTACCGGAAAATGTTGCTGCTTTTGCCGGGAATCTTAGTTTTGCTCGAGGTCCTGTAAATATCGGAAGTGAATATGCATATAAGATTAATGATCCATCTGCTGAAAATAACTTTATCTACAAGGATGGTCAGGCACTACATCTTACAGGTAGTTATGCTGTAAGGGGTTTTGGACTCTTATTATCCGCCAAGCGTATTGACAATATGGGATTTCGAAGTGATCGCAATGCTACAGGCAATGATTTAAATATCAATTATTTGCCTCCAACTACACGGCAACATTTTTACAGTCTTAGTAGTATGTATCCCTATGCTACCCAACCAACAGGTGAAATGGGGTTTATGAGCGAACTGACATTCCGCATTCCTCGAGAAACCACAATAGGTGGGCAATATGGTACAAATGTTACCGTTAACTTCAGTCGTGCAAATTCAATACATAAAGAAAAAATCCATGATACAATACCTGTTGGTCAAACAGGTACCGATGGATATCACTCCGATTTTTTCCGTATTGGAGATGAAAAATATTTTCAGGATTTCAACATTGAAATAAATAGAAGACTCTCACCAACTCTCAGAGGATTAATATCATACGCGTATATCAATTACAATCAAAATGTTATTGAAGGATATATTGATAAAGAAATGGTAAATGCTCATATTGTTATATTTGATGTAACTCACCGCCTGCCGGAAAGAAGAAGTCTCAGGTGGGAATTGCAACATCTTTATACTAAGCAAGATAATCAAAACTGGGCTATGGCTATGATAGAATATACTATCTCTCCTAATTGGTTTTTTGCTATCAGCGATCAGTATAATTATGGAAATGAAATTGAAGATTTGCAAATTCATTATTATACTTTAAGTGCAGGATATAGCAAGGGGGGGAATCGCTTTAGCCTTTCATACGGGAAACAACGCGAAGGAGTCGTTTGTGTTGGAGGAGTTTGCAGAAAAGTACCTGCATCAAATGGTTTTATGTTGAATGTTACAAGCAGCTTTTAAAAAAACTTTAGAAAGCAGAATGATTTAAAGAAATCAAAAAATAAACAAACTTTTGTTATATGTATATTATAAAGAAAATATTATTAGTTGCAATAATCAATTTTTTCTTTTTTTTATTTGCCGGCTGTGACAAAATAGATCCTCCTTATATGACAGATTATGAGGGTGGTAATGGGAATGATGAGGATGTGCGAAAGGTGCTATTGGAAGAGTTTACCGGACATAGATGCCCTAACTGTCCTGAAGGTAGCCAAATTGCAAAAGATCTCAGTAATTTTTATGGTGACCAAATGATTGTTATGTCAATTCATTCCGGTTTTTTTTCAGAACCTACTACAAGTCCGTTTGATTATGATTTCAGGACAGAAGAAGGCGAGGCAATTCATGATTTTTTCGGTGTTTCTTCTTATCCGGTAGGCATGATAAACCGGAAATCATTTGATGCCGACCGCTTGATGTCTCCCTCAGCCTGGGGAGAAGCTATTAGCCAAATCATTGATATTGAACCGGATTTGCGTATTGATATATCTTTGAATCTCAATTCAAAAGCAAAACAACTTGAGGTAAATTTTAATGTTCACGCACTGAAAAATCTTGAAAAACAATATTATATCTCTGCTTTTATTACAGAAAATATGATAATCAAACCACAACGCACAAACAATCCTGATTATCCTGATGGTGTGATTGAGAACTATGAGCATAATAATGTGTTGCGTAAAAGTGTTAATAGAACATGGGGCGAACAATTAAATGAAGAGCCAATGTTTCCCGGAGATGTTTTTTCAAAAAGCTATTCTGTTTATTTGGATGATGAGTGGGAAACGGAAAATTGCAATTTGGTCGTTTTTGTATATGATGAAAACAGTCATGAAATTATACAAGTTGAAGAGAAACCAATACTTAATTAGTAATATTTGATAAAATATTTTGTTTTTTTGACAAAAAACATATTGGTGATTGTTTTTTATTTTTTTTCTTTCATTACTTTTTGCATGTTGAACAACTCATCTCTAAGTCGAGCAGCAGTCATAAAGTCTAATTCTTTTGCTGCAATTTCCATTTCTTTTTTAGTTCTCTTTATAGCTTTTTCCAGTTCGTTTTTGCTCATAAATTTAACAACAGGGTCGGCGGCAATATCAATTTTTTCATTTTCAATATAGGTTTTTAATTGTTTTGCTTTCGAATCAGCTACAGATGTTTGTCCGTGTATGGCATCTACAGATTTTTGTATTTGAGCCGGAGTAATGTTGTGTTTTTCATTATAGTTAAGTTGTTTTTCTCTTTTGCGGTTTGTTTCATCAATAGCTGCTTGCATTGAGCGGGTTATTTTTTCTGCATACATTATAACTTTACTGTTAAGGTTTCTTGCTGCTCTTCCCGATGTTTGTATTAGAGAGCGTTCAGACCGGAGAAATCCTTCTTTGTCAGCATCAAGAATATCTACAAGAGAAACTTCAGGTAAATCAAGTCCTTCTCTCAGCAAATTTACCCCAACAAGCACATCAATATTGCCTAACCTTAAATCTCTTAATATTTCAACACGTTCTACTGTATCTATATCAGAGTGTATATATTTACATTTAATATCAGCTTTAATTAGATATTTTGACAACTCTTCGGTCATTCGTTTTGTTAAAGTTGTTACTAAAACTGTTTCATTTGAAGATACTCTTGAATTTATTTGTTCAAGTAAATCATCTATTTGATTGAGGCTGGATTTAACTTCAATAGGAGGTTCAAGTAATCCGGTTGGTCTTATTATTTGTTCAACAACAACTCCTTCACTCTTTTCGAGTTCATATTCTGCCGGTGTAGCACTGACAAAAATAGCTTGATTTAACATTGATTCGAATTCATCAAACTTAAGTGGTCTGTTGTCAAGTGCAGAAGGTAAGCGAAAACCATGTTCTACAAGAACTTCTTTTCTTGACCTGTCACCACCATACATTGCATGTATTTGTGGTATTGTGACGTGGCTTTCATCAATAACCATAAGATAGTCATCAGGAAAATAATCAAGCAAACAAAAAGGTCTTGCTCCGGGATTGCGATTATCAAAGTAGCGTGAATAATTTTCTACTCCCGAGCAATAACCTAATTCTCGTAACATTTCAAGATCATAATTTACTCTGTCGTCAAGCCTTTTAGCTTCATTATGCGCCCCGACACTCTTAAAGTAATCGGTTCGCTCTACAAGGTCATCTTGTATTTTTCTAATTGCACTATTTATTTGCTCTTTTGAAGTAACAAATATGTTTGCAGGATATATTACGATATCGTTAAAAGTATTAATTCTTTGACCTGAAACAGGGTCAATTGTTTCAAGAGCTTCTATCTCGTCTCCCCAAAACAGAACCCTGTATGCATAGTCGGTATAAGCCGGGAAAATATCAACGGTATCACCTCTGACCCTGAAACTGCCTCTCTGAAAATCTGCATTTGTTCGCTGGTGAAGACTTTGAACAAGCTTGTGTAGTAATTGATTGCGATTTATTACCTGCCCTTGCTTCAATTTAATAGTATTATTGTTAAAATCATCAGGATTTCCAATCCCGTATATGCAAGAAACAGAACTAACAACAATAACATCCCTTCTTCCTGATAGGAGAGAACTGGAAGCACTTAGTCTTAATTTTTCTATTTCATCATTAATTGATAAATCCTTTTCGATATAAGTGTTTGTTGCCGGCAAATAAGCTTCGGGTTGGTAATAATCATAATAAGAGACGAAGTATTCAACAGCGTTATCCGGGAAAAAATATTTAAATTCGCCATAGAGTTGAGCTGCAAGGGTTTTATTATGACTTAAAACCAAAGTTGGTCTTTGAGTTTTTTCTATTATATTGGCTATAGTGAATGTTTTTCCTGAGCCTGTAACACCAAGAAGCGTTTGAAAAGGTATGTTTTTATTGATTCCTTTAACAAGCTGCTCAATAGCTTCCGGTTGATCTCCCGTTGGCTTGAAATCAGATATTAGATTAAAACTCATTTGAAAAAATACTTAGCAGTTTTTAGTTTATAGCCAAAAAAATATGAAAGAATGTTTGTTATAATTACTTTTATAATTATTGCAATACATATCTAACGGATAATCCTGCTCCCATCCGTAAGCCAAAATTGCCTAAAAGATCAATTCTTGGTAATATATCAACAGAAACATTAATTGGAATATTTTCTATTTTGTAATCTATACCAAAAACTCCGTTTGCTCCTACAATCATATAGTTATATACCCAATGTTTTTTATGTTCATCATAAAAACCAACATGAGCACCAAAACCATAATACCAATTTAATCCCTTAACATCAAAAGCAGGAGCATACCATTGATACAGCCCTGTGAGCAATATCCCCCTTCTGTGTGTAGAACCAATAATTTCAAAAGCATTTTCATTTGTTAAAAAATGCTTAAAAGTTATTCCACTTGAAAAACCACCTCTTACTCCTATACCGGATTTGTATTTATGAGACTCTTCAGCAATGGAAATAGTACTACTAAATAAAAATAGAACAAAAACAGTAACTAATATTTTTATCATAACTTTTTAATTTAATTAAAAGTTTGTCATCAAATTATATTCAATTGTTATTTTCCAAATTTAAAAAGCAGTTCTTTTTCTTCTTTGCTTAGACTGTCATATCCGTATTTTGAGATTTTATCAAGAATGCCATCAATTTTTTTCTGTGTTTGAGCTCTTTGTTTATTATACTCTTCATCTGTTAATGGTTTTTCAGCATAAAAAGTAGCTTTCATTTTAGGTTTGCGCTTGAATAAAGATTTTATCCAGTCAAAAAATCTATTTAAAAACGTACCTGAGTCGTATCCGCTTTTTAGTATTAAAACATATAAAAACCCCCATAAAGCACCTCCTAAATGAGCTATATGTCCTCCGGAATTGCCTTTATCTATGCTTATCAAATCAATAATTACAAAGAATATTGCAATATATTTTAATCGTATTCTACCTAAAAGTATTAAAGGTAGCTGGTAATTTGGCGTATATGTTGAAACGGCAATAAATACAGCCATTACAGATGCAGAAGCTCCTATTGCTACTGAGCTTGGAGCCAACTCCTCAAATACAGGGAAGTAATTATAAGAAAGAATAAACAAAAGCCCTCCGGCAAGTCCACCTATAAAATATGTACCCAATAAACTTTTTTCACCTATAAACTGACAATAAAGACGCCCTCCAACATAAAAGACAATCATATTAAACAGAATATGAAAGAAACTCAAATGTGTAAACATATAAGTAACAACAGTCCATGGTTTGGAGATAATTATTTCAGGATTTGATGATATTCCAAGCCAGTGGATAGTATTAAATCCTTCCGGGCTTTTAGCCATCAAGAAAAAGAACAAATTAACAAGGTTGGCAATAATGAATATGGAAAGATTTATAAATATAAGTTTAGCTATAATATTTCCGGTTAAAAAATAATTTTTTATTTCACTAATCATTGATGACCTTTGCATATACATTTTACTTTGTTTCTAATCTTTAAATACTATAGAAATCAATATTTATTTAATACAGTGTTCCTTTTCTTTTCCAATACATTATCATAAAATAGCCAAACAACATACCACCCAGGTGTGCAAAGTGGGCGATATTGCCACGACCACCTGTTATTCCGAAAAACAGTTCCAGTGCTCCATAAAAGATAACGAAATATTTAGCTTTAATTGGTATAGCAAAAAACAAATAGATGTAGGTGTTGGGAAACATCATTCCAAAAGCTAGTAAGATTCCGAATACAGCACCGGAAGCTCCAACAACTATATGTGCGTTAAGCAGGTCAGTGTGATATTGATGCATAAAATGAACTGCTCTGTTTAATGCTTCCTGAGGATTATTGGTTATCAAGCTGTTATATTCTGCAGCAAAAGCCCGATAATTATTCTGTATTTCAGCGCTTGCAACTTTAAAGTGATCTGAGCTCAAAAAATAATTCAGTTTTTCATGTGAGGGATCTGAAACAAAATCATTTATAAACTGAAGGGTAGGGACCATTTGAATATATAATACTGTGTAATGAATTAAAGCTGCCCCAATTCCGGTAACAAAATAATATAATATAAATCGTTTTGGACCCCAAACATTTTCAAGAATATTTCCAAACATCCATAAAGCAAACATGTTAAAAAACAAGTGTGTAAGTCCACCATGCATGAACATATACGTTATGAACTGATATGGTTCAAAGTTTGCTGCCCCAAAAAAATGCAAACCCAAAACCTGATATAAATCAATGTTGAATGTAGTTAGAAACGCCATTGTTGCCAAAAAAAACAATCCGTTTATTATCAATAGATTTTTAACAACAGTTGGTAATAAATTAAATCCTCCGGGGCTGTATGATCTCATCTTTTATTGATTTTATTATGTTTTTATAATATTTGCAAAAATACAATTTTATTTAAATCTGTCGCTTAATTCCTCATAACTAAGAATGAATAATACCGGTTTGTTTCCGGGAGATACGTCGGGCACTGAACAGCTGAAAAGCTCTCCTATTATAGCATTCATTTCTTTTTCGCTTAATATTTTTCCGTGCTTAATTGATTGATTTTTTGCTAATGACCCGGCTATATTGTTATATATGTCAAGCTTTGGCTCTGAAAGGTTTTTTTTGTAATTATCCAATAACCCTTCTATTAAGTTTTTTGCATTTTCACTTTCTTTTATTTCAGCGGGAACTGAATTTACAATAAAACAGTTTTTGCCAAAGTCTCTGACGTCAAAACCAAGATTATTTACATGAGGTAATATCTCTTTTAACAAGTTTGCATCAGATTCTATCAATTCTACTTTTCCGGGATATAAGAGTTGTTGTGATGAAGTGGTTTTATTTTCAAATTCACTCAAAAACTTTTCATATAGTATTCTTTCATGAGCTCTTTGCTGGTCAATTATCATTAACCCTGATTTTACCTGCGTCAAAATATATTTGCCGTTTAATTGCCAGAATTTTTTTTCAGTTGGGAAGGATGCTTTTAGTTCGTTATTATCGTAATCTTCTTGAGTTTCTTCTTTGAAATTAGTTTGAGAATTAGATATATTATCTTTTTTTATTTTATCAAACTCTTTGTTGACTTCATAAATATTTTCCCATTTGTCTGTATTTTTTCTTTTTGATAACAAGTTTGCACTTTTTTTATCATTTTTGAAAGGATTATATCCGGGATCAACATCTATTTTTGGTTGAGAAACAGGCTTGTTTTTATCAAAAATTACATCATCAAAAAGCCCGTGTTTGTCAAAATTCATGGCAGGGGAGATGTTAAATCTTCCTAAAGCTCTTTTTACGGATGATAAGAGTATTTTATAAACAGCCGATTCATCCTGAAATTTTATTTCTGTTTTAGTTGGATGAACATTAACGTCAATCATTGAAGGAGTTATTTCCAAAAACAGGAAAAAACAGGGGTGTACACCTTCGGGAATTAATTCGCTGAATGCATTTTCAACGGAATGATTAAGATAGGGAGCTTTAATAAATCTTTTATTTACAAAAAAATATTGTTCTTTTCTTCGTTTTTTTGCGAATTCGGGTTTTAAAACAAAGCCGTGAATTTTGAGAAAATCGGTTTTTTCATCAACAGGAATAAGTCTTTGATTGTATTGATTTCCAAATAGCCCGGCAATTCTTTGTTTAATATTTGATGGGTCAACTTGCAGTACGAGTTTATTGTTGTAAAAATACTTAAAACCTGTTTTATGGTTTGATAGCGCAATTCTTGCAAATTCGTTATAAATATTTGATTTTTCTACATTTTCGGATTTTAGGAAGTTGCGTCGTGCAGGAGTGTTGTAAAACAGGTTTTTTACGGAAATAGTTGTTCCTTGTGGGCATTGACAGGGATTTTGACTTTTTAGTTTTGAACCTTCAATTATAACTTCTGTTCCAATTTCAGAGTCTTTTGTTTTGCTTTTAAGTTCAACATGCGATATTGAAGCTATAGAGGCTATTGCTTCCCCGCGAAACCCCATAGTGTTTATTTTAAAAAGGTCTGAAGCATTGCTTATTTTTGATGTTGCATGACGTTCGAAACTCATGCGGGCATCAGTTTCTGACATACCACAACCATTGTCAATAACCTGAATTAAGGTTTTCCCGCCGTCCTTTATAATCAAAGATATTTGAGTTGCACCCGCATCAATAGAGTTTT
>PWLF01000098.1 GCA_003559475.1 Bacteroidales bacterium | reverse complement strand
TCGTGAATTCGTGGCTGATTTTTTTTGAGCTTCAAATTTTAGTACGATACAAACCTTATCTGTTAAATAAAACTTAGCACTTTAAAAAAATAAATAAACACTTTAATATTTTATGCATAAACATTTTTATTATTTTTGATGTCAAAAAATAAAAATTTTGGAACATTATTCATCAAAACTTTTAAAAGATGCTGTAGATGCGTTTTCTTCTTTACCTGGAATAGGGAAGAAGACAGCATTAAGATTGGTGTTGCACTTACTAAAGCAACCAAGAGAGGAAGTTGATTTTTTTGCAGATTCTTTGCAGAAACTTAGAAGAGAAGTAGTTTATTGTGATAAATGTCATAATATATCTGATGTTGCTTTATGTCATATTTGTAATTCCTCATCGAGAGATGCATCTTTAGTATGTGTTGTAGAAAATATTCGTGATGTGATAGCTATTGAAAACACAAGTAAATTTAATGGTTTATATCATGTTTTAGGAGGCATAATATCTCCTATTGATGGAATAGGTCCTGATGATCTTAACATTGCAAGTCTTATAAACAGAATAAAAGAGGATAATGTGAAGGAGGTTATTTTAGCTCTTAGTACCACTATAGAAGGAGATACAACAAATTTTTATATTTTTAAAAAAATTAATATGACTGGAGTGAAGGTTACTACTATAGCCCGGGGAATATCAGTAGGAGATGAACTTGAGTACGCAGATGAAGTTACTTTAGCAAGGTCTATATCAAATAGAACCCTTTATGAAAATTCACTTTCTAAATAAGTGTTGTGATGAAACTATCAGTAATAATTGTCAACTATAATGTTAAGTTTTTTCTTGAACAGTGCCTGAAATCTGTTTTTAGATCAGGAAAAGATATGGATATGGAAGTTATTGTTGTTGACAATAATTCCGTTGATGGTTCTTTGGAAATGCTAAAAACAAAATTTCCTCAGGTAAAATTGATTGCAAATAAAGAAAATGTAGGCTTTTCTAAAGCCAATAATCAGGGAATTAAAATCTCCTCCGGCGAATATGTTCTGCTTTTAAACCCTGATACAGTGGTAGAAGATGATACATTACCTAAAACAGTAAATTTTATGGATAAGACTCCTGACTCAGGAGGTTTAGGAGTTAAAATGCTTGACGGTAATGGTAAATTTTTGCCGGAATCAAAAAGAGGATTGCCAACACCTTCAGTTGCTTTTTATAAAATCTTTGGAATGTCTTCTTTATTTCCAAAATCAAAAATTTTTGGAAAGTATCATCTGGGTTACCTTGATAACAATAAAACACACTCTGTTGAAATACTCTCCGGTGCTTTTATGATGCTTAGAAAAAAAGTCCTGGATAAAATAGGATATCTTGATGAGGACTTTTTTATGTATGGAGAAGATATTGATCTTTCATGGCGTATTATAAAAGCAGGATATAAAAACTATTATTATCCCGAAACTCGTATTATCCACTATAAAGGAGAAAGTACTAAAAAAAGCAGCATTAATTATGTGCTTGTTTTTTATAAAGCGATGATAATATTTGCAGGAAAACATTTTCCAAGTAAAAATGTAAAACTTTTTTCATCGCTTATAAATTTTGCTGTTTGGCTTAGAGCTGCTATTGCTATATTGAATAGGTTTGTAAAAAGAGTCATCTATCCTGTAGTTGATATAGCAATGATCTACGGTGGTTTTATTTTTATTAAGAGGTATTGGGAACAGCATGTTTTTTACTCAGAAGGAGATTATTATCCTGCCGAATATCTTTTGTTTGTTGTCCCCGCATATATATTGGTGTGGCTGGTATCAGTGTATTTTAATGGAGGTTATGACAGACCTGTCAAGCTTTTCAGAATAGTTCGCGGAATAGGAGTAGGAACTATTGTTATTTTAGTTATTTATGCACTACTGCCGACATCTCTTAGATTTTCAAGAGCTTTAATCCTTCTTGGTGGACTATGGGCCCTTTTATCTATGATATCCCTGCGTACATTTACGCACTTTTTTAAACACAAAAACTTTAGTATCGGAAAGGAAAAACATAAACGAGTAATAGTTGTAGGTGATGGAGACGAGGCTAAAAGAATAGCTAATTTATCTCGCCAATCCGGTAGTTGTAGTTTTATCGGTTTAGTTGGAAATTCAGGAAAAAGAATAGAAAATGGTTATGTTGGTAATATTGATCAAATAGATGAAGTAATAGAAATATATAATATTGATGAGATAATCTTTTGCGGAAGCTCAATGTCTTCTCAATTAATAATGGATTTGATGCTCAGCTTAAAAAAGCATAACGTGAATTTTAAAATAGCCCCTCCCGGCAGTCATTTTGTTGTCGGAAGTAATTCTATTGATACTTTTAGTGACCTTTTTACAATTGATATTAATGCAGTAAATAAACCGTCAAATAGAAGAAATAAAAGGGTATTTGATTTTTTCATATCTCTGGTACTCTTAATATCATTGCCTTTTACGATTTTTTTAGTAAAAAACAAATGGGGTTTTATTAAAAATATTTTTTCTGTTATATTTAATCAAAAGACATGGGTAGGTTATCATCCTGAGCATTCTGAGGCTTTACCAAAAATAAAGAAACCAGTCCTGTTTACATCTGATATTTTTCCTGATAAAAAACTAAGTTTTGATACTTGCGCTAACCTTGACACTTTATACGCAAGAGATTATAAGATTGAGAACGACCTTAATATAGTTGGAAAAGGCTTTAAAATGCTTGGCAGAAATTACTAAGCATATAAGTTTACTTTAATGCTTCTTTTTTAGCAGCATAAAAGTCTCTATCATAACGGAAAAAGTTGTTTGCTTCTTCAGATATAATTGGCTTTTTATCTACTATTAAAGAAGCAATGTTCTTCCCTGCTCCGGGCCACAGCATAAATCCTTGTCCACACATTCCCACAGCGAGAAATAATCCGTCAATTTCAGGTGCAAAATCAATAATAGGAACACCATCCGGTGTCATTGGGTAGCATCCCCTCCAAACTCTTCGGATAAGAAGGTTTTGAAGTCTTGGTATTAAACTTATCATTCTATTTGCAATAATTGGCATAAACTCCGATTGGGATTCGCGGTCTGTTCCAATAAACAACTCTTTAGGCGTATAGCAGAAAATTATTTGACCTTCGCGATTTTGTCCAAAGTAGAAGTTTGTTGTTTTTCCCTCAGGACCGGAGCGTAGGTCAACTATAAGAGGAGCAAGAAACTGTTTCACAGGAGCTGATATTCCGGCTTCGTGAGTGTCTGGAACTACAGGTATGTCCATTCCTAATAAAGGACCATGTTCTGCTGCATCTGCTCCGTTTGCTAAAATAACAACACCTGCAGAATATTTTTTTTTATCTGTTATGACGCTTGTAAGCTTATTGTTTTTCAATTCGTATTTTATAACTTTTTCATTAAACTGAAAGACCGCTCCGTTTTTTTGTGCTTCTCTTTGAAACCCAATTGGAGCCAACAAAGTTGATACCTGACCGTCTTCGGGCGAATATGTTCCGCCTCTAAGGTTCTCTGTATTAATTCCCGGAACAATTTCGGCAACTTTATGTTTATTAATCCAGTCAATTTTTAATCCGTAATTTTTTTGAGTAGGTAGCAGTCCTTTTAAAACTTCTTCTGTTTTTTCTTCATATACAGGAAAGCAGTATCCTCCGGGTTTCCATCCCATATCAAACCCATATTCTTCTTCCCATGTTGAAAATATTTTCAAGCTTTCAATGCAGGTTTGAATTTTGCCCGGGTCGGAGTGGGTAGCTCTAACTCCTCCAATAGCGGCTTTGTTATCGCCTTGCCCTGATGCTGCACGCATTTCCAAAACAAGAACTTTTAAACCTTTTTGAGAAAGGAAGTGAGCAGTTGGTGTGCCAACGCTACCGGCTCCTATTATTATTGCATCATAATTGTTCATTTGCGCTCTTTTATTACATTCAACTTTTGTGAATTCTTTATCTTTAATTTTATTTTTTCTTTACAAAATCTCCCAAGTGAATTTCGGCAACTAATGGACGATTTGTCGGTAATGTTATTTCTTCCATTGGCACCCCCTCTTCCTTGAATATTTTTAAAATTATATCGGTGCATGTTTTTCCTCCACAACCACCCATTGATGGTCTTGCAACAGCTTTAAGCTGGTTCATATCCCTGACACCCATCCTTATCTCTCTTACAATCTCACTCTTTCTTACTCTTTCACAGCGACAGATAATTGGATCTTCCTCATCCTGCATATCTTCAGTTAATGGTTCGCCATGATAAATATCTCTTATATGAAAACCTGCAACCAGCAACTTGTCTTTTTCTGGAACTTCAACCAGGAGTAGCCTTCTTTTATCAACAGACTCTTTTGTTTTTACTGCTACAACTTTTCCTTTTCCTACAACATTTCCTTCCAAGTCTGTAGTTGTAACCTCACATCCTAAAGGAACAGTTTCGTTAACAAATTCAAAAGGCATCATTACAAGAGCTTTTTCTTTATTTGGGTCGTAATTGTTGAAGACAAGTGTAATTGCTAGTCCCGGGCATAGCATAACACATGATGAGCATCCGAGACAACCTTCTGTATATTCCGGTAGTGAAAGAATAGAATCTTTCATGGTTATCAGATTTTTGGGGCATGATCCTACGCAGGGGTCACAGGGGATTTCCTGTACGCATCGTATTACCGGATATACCATTTCGTTTCTCTCATAAGGTTTAAACTCGGCATAATCAATAGAGTGGTGCTTAAAATATCTCCAAACCTCTCCCAGTTTGAAGGAATAGAGACATCAATGCCCATATCTTTCGCTATTTGTCTTCCCGTAATTTTTCCTGAAAAAATTGCAGCTGAAGCTTCAGCGATTTCTTTTGCATCTCCTGCAGAATAGACATCCATTCCATATAGTTCGGCCTTTATTAAAAACTCATTAACCGGCGACAAGCCAACAGCCACTAAAACCGTATCAACATCGAAGGTTCTTTCAGTACCTTTTATTGGTTTGAAGTTTTTGTCTATTTCAGCAATAGTAACTCTTTCGGCTGATTCTTTTCCTTCAACTTTTAAAACAGTATGAGATGTCCAAACAGGCACTCCCAGTCTTATAATTTTATCTTTATGAACTTTATATCCTCCGCATTCGGGTAAAGCTTCTACTAAGCCAACAACATCTATTCCGGCTTGTAATGCGTGGTATGCTCCAATAAGACCGACATTTCCGCCACCTATTACAAAAAGTTTACTCGCACACTTTATCAAATCTCTGTTAACAAGCGTTTGGAAAGCTCCGGCTCCATATACTCCGGGCAAATCAGAACCGGTAAAAGCAAGACTTTTTTCTCTTGCTCCGGCAGCTATAAGAGTTTTTTCAGCAGTAACTAATCTAAACTGACCATCGGTTACTATTCCAAATTTTTTATCAACATACACACCCACAACTGTAGAGTTTAGCCAAACTTTAACATTTGGCAGCTTGCTCATCTCGTCAGTCATTATATATCCGATATCCATCCCGCGAGTACCTGCCCAGCAATCGGAAACCGAGCCAAAGAAGTTGTGAGTTTGCAGTCCCAGTTTTCCTCCGAGCTCTTGCTTATCATCAACTATAATTACCTCAACACCAAGGCGTCCAATTTCTGTTGCAGCGGCAATACCGGCAGGTCCGCCACCAATAATCAGAACAGGAACATTTACATCTTCAACCTCGGGAGATATATCTGCCAGAGAAGTATCTACAAGCTCCGGAAGTCCTTCAATGCTTTCAACTTTCATACCAGGAAGAACAGGAATCATACATGATTTTACAGGTTTGCCATTAGCGACTACGGTACATTGAGAACATTGTCCGTTTACACAAAAAATACCTTGCGCACCATCATCTTTATGGTGATGACCGAAAACACTTATCCCCGCAGCGTATAGCGCAGAAGAAATTACTTCACCCTGCTTTGCTTTAAGTGGCTTGCCGTTATATGTAAATTCAATATCCGGTCTTTCAAGCTGTGGCATAATAGGGTGGTCAGTTATTCTGTAATCATCACTTTTGCTATCATTATTTGATGACATATCGCTAAAAGGCATTGCTATATTTACATCTATTACTTCTTGCCACGACCCTTTTCGTAAAATATAAGCAGCTCTTACCGCCTCTTCTATACTATCACAGATATAGTTTTTCTCTTTCTTTGCTTTTTCAATTATTTCACGTCTTTCGGTCTTTGAAATACCAAATATCGGCTTGTTATCTTGCTCTTTTTCTGTTTTATAACCAAAGAACTCGTTGATATTTATAACTTTTTGATTATTTGAAAATTCAGGAAGGTCTTTTTGGGAAATCACATAAATCTCTTTTGCGAAAGATGCTTGTTTAGCATTAAATGCCGGTTTTACAGTAATTCCTTTTGTTTTAAGAAATTTAACAGCATCAGAAATTATATTTTTTATAAGTTTATTTTCACCTGTAAGAGATAGCAGTGTGTCATAAATAGGCTCATTTCCTAAATATAGTGCTGCTTGTCCTTTTTCATCAAAAACATCCTTTAGCGCTTCGGGGATTTTGCTGTCCAACT
>PWLF01000115.1 GCA_003559475.1 Bacteroidales bacterium | reverse complement strand
TTAAATATTTAAGTTTTTTTCTTTTTCTTCCATCTTAGTCATATTGTTTTTTTGTAATATTTCGCGAGCAAGATTAAGATGGTTTACAGCACCTCTGCTTTGTGCATCATGCATTATTATAGTTTCACCAAAACTTGGCGCTTCTCCTAGCTTTATGTTTCTTTGAATTATAGTATCAAAAACCAAATCTTGAAAATGGGTTCTTACTTCTTCAACTACCTGATTTGAAAGCCTTAGTCTGTTATCATACATAGTTAATAGAATGCCTTCTATTTCAAGCTTTGTGTTTAGTCTAGTTTGAACAATCTTAATTGTGTTTAGAAGCTTTCCTAATCCTTCTAAAGCAAAATATTCGCATTGTACAGGTATTATAACCGAGTCACTTGCAGTAAGAGCATTAACAGTAATTAATCCTAAAGATGGCGAACAATCAATCAGAACAAAATCGTAATCATCTTTTATTTGATCAATTACTTTTTTCATCATTTTCTCCCTGTTGGGAAGATTGATGATTTCTATCTCAGCTCCAACTAAATCAATATGCGCAGGGATTAAATCCATATTTGGTGTTGAAGTATTGAGCATTATATTTTTTGGGTCAACATCATCAATAATACACTCATATATACTGGTTTTAATTACTTTGGGATCAAAACCAACACCTGACGTAGCATTAGATTGGGGGTCGGCATCAATTAATAAAGTTTTATAATCAAGAACAGCAAAACTAGCAGCCAAATTAATTGCTGTTGTGGTTTTCCCGACTCCGCCTTTTTGATTAGCTATAGCTATTACTTTTGTCATACTATTTTTATATGATTGATTATTAATAAATTTTTAAATTATACCTTTAATAAGTAAGTTAAATCAATTTGGCAAAATACAAACCAATTATGAGATGGTTATTATGTAACTTATTAATTAAAAAAAATCTGCATCTCAGTATTTTGTTAATTATTTTTTGTATTGTGCTTAATGCATAGTTAAACTTAGCATCAAAATAGGTTTAGTAAATAATAACATTATATTAATTATTTTATAACATAATGCTATAATTTATTACCACAAATCAACCTTTACAACTATAGATTTTTACTGCAATCATAGCTGTAAAATCTGTTATTAAAGGGAATGTGACAAATTATATAATTGAAGATAATTATGAAAAATAAAAAAATTACTCTTCCTTATCCTCATTATCTTCATTACTTTTGCTGTCATCTTGTTCAGTTTTATCTTTTTCTGAATCAAGATCTTCAAATTTTACATCATCCATGCCCGGTTTTTGCTCCTGTTCTTCCTCAGAAAAATCCTCGGGATTGTTGGTTTTTATGAAAGCAAAAGCTTCATCCATAGCATCTGTAAACTTGTCAAAATCTTCAGGATAAAGAAATAACTTATGTTTTTCATAGAAAAACTTTTCATTATCCTTGTCAAATCTTCTTTTACTTTCAGTAATTGTTAAGTAAAATTCTTCTGAGCGAGTTGTTTTAACATCAAAAAAATACGTTCTTTTTCCCGCTCTAATTGTCTTTGTAAAAACTTCGCCTCTTGGGCCTTTGCTACCTTGGTCTTCCATAAATCCTCTTTTCGTTTTTTTTTTAATAAATTAAGTTGTCAAATATAAAACAAATATTTAAAAAGGTTAAATTAAAAATAAAAAAGTTATTCAAAAATTATGAACGAATATTTTAAAATTAAAATACAAAGTTAAAAAAGAAGATTTAATTATTTTAAGTTTTTTTAAAAAAGAATTACTTTTGTCTCGCAATTTTGTTTAATTTTGGCTGTTAATGTATTATTTGATAATAATTTTTGTTATTGGTTTAAAAAATTTGTTGATTTATGCTCAATAGAAGACATTTGAGAGTAAAAGTGTTGCAAGTGTTATATGCTTTTTTCCAGTCTGATAGTAATGATCTCGAAGAAGGAGAAAAAGAACTCTTATTTAATATAGAAAAGGCGTATGACCTTTATTTGCACCAATTGCTGTTATTTAGCGAATTAGCTTATGTAGCTGATAAGTATATTGAAAAGAAAAAAAGTGTTGGGATTACTTTTAAAAAAGATACTTTGCTTGAAAAAAAGTTTTATGAAAATGATTTGATAAAAACTATTCTTGATAGTAAGGCATTAAGTGTAAAGTGTAAGGATCGCAAAATTAGCTGGTCAGAAAATTATGATTTAATAAGAAAGTTGTTTTTGCAAATTAGGAAAACCGAGCCCTATAAAAATTATATAAATTCAAAAAATAAATCATTAAAGGAAGACAAGAAATTTTTTTTAAAAATATTTTATAAGTGTATTTGCGAGTTTGAAATGCTCCACCATTTTTATGAAGAAAAATCTATATACTGGATAGATGATTGGGAACTTGTTGTTAAGGCTACAGCTAAAACAATAGACCTGATATCAGAAAATGATCAGGAATTACCTTTGGCAAGTTTATATAAAGATGATGAGGATAAAAAATTTGCATGCCAACTTTTTGGAAAAACAGTATTAAACTATAAAGAATTTGATTCCATGATTGAGAATAAGACCAAAAATTGGGATATTGACAGAATAGCAATTATGGATATTATTTTAATGAAAATGGCTTTAACAGAGCTGATAAAATTTCCTGAGATTCCTATTAAGGTAACTTTAAATGAATATATTGAAATTTCAAAAATGTATAGCTCGCAAAAAAGTAAAGTGTTTATAAATGGAGTTCTGGATAAATTAGTTGAGGAACTTGAAAAAGATAATAAAATTAAAAAGGAAGGTAAGGGATTAATAAATAAAACATATTCCTGATTTTTTTTAATTTTGTGATTCGAATTTTGTAAATAGGAATAAATATTTTTTAAAAACGTTTAAACTTAAAGAAAGATGAATTATTTAACAGTTTTATTAATGCAACCTGCTGATGGAGAAGGTGGAGGGGCATCTCCAATTATTTTTTTAGTGCTGATTATTGTGGTTTTTTATTTGTTTTTTATAAGACCACAGATGAAGAAGTCAAAAGACCTTAGAAAATATCGCGAAAACCTTAAAAAAGGTGATAAGATAATTACCATAGGAGGAATCCACGGAAAGATTATCGAAATGCAAGAAAAAACCGTAACTATTGAAGTTGAAGGTCAAAATAGGCTTAAGCTAGAGAAATCAGCAATAGCTATGGATGGTCCATCTGAAAATCTTGATGCTAATAGATAATAAGTCTTTTCAAACTAATTAGTATACGGTTAAAGAGAATTGATATTAGTGTTAAATCACAGTAGTTTGATTTTGTCGCGGTTTATTTAAATTTATTTGTTTTAAACAATACTAAATAAGGAGTTAAAAGTTTTTCAGTGAAAAGTTTTTTTGATAAAATCAAATTTAGATTAACAATCTCAAATGACATAAAAAGAAGAAAAAAAACCTACATTTTTTCTTCTTTTATTCTATTGAGCTTTGTGCTTTGGTTTATTATAAAGCTCTCCAAATATGATGAATCAACGGTTTATGCCCATTGGTGTGTTGTTAATACTCCTGACACTTTGAAGATAACAGAGAAAAATGATTCTATAATCTCTGCCGATGTTCGCGCACTCGGGTCTCATTTATTATATGAAAATTTAAGAAGTAAAGATGATTGTTTTGTAATTGATTTTTTTTCCTTTAAAAATCTTAACGGAAAAGAAGGTAAATACAATTATTTTATAACTAAAGATGAGATATCTGATCTTCTGGAAGATTTTTTTTATGGGGAAATGGAGATTATTCATATATATCCCGATACCATTTTTATTGAAACAAAAGTAAATGAGAAAAAATCAATATCTGTTTCGTATGATTAAAATGTGTTTTTTTGCAAAATATAACTTTTACTGTTAATTAAAAATTAAGCATAATTGGGTGGAGTTTTTTTTAATAATTAAATGATAAAAGTAGGATTAACAGGAAATATCGGAAGTGGCAAAACTATCTCATGCAAAGTGTTTGAATTGTTGGGAGTGGGCGTCTATTATGCCGATAAAAAGGCAAAAGAGATATTGAATACAGGAGAAGTGAAAAATGAGATTGAAAAAATTTTCGGAAATTCTGTTTTTGATGATAATTATAATATTATTAATAAAAAATTAGCAGAAAAAATTTTTAATGATAAGCAGGCATTACAAAAAATCAACTCAATTATTCACCCAAAAGTTAGAGATGATTTTAAATTATGGGCAGAAAAACATGAAAGCAAACCTTATGTTATTCAAGAAGCAGCAATTTTGTTTGAAACCGGCAGTTATAAAGATTTTAATGTTATTGTATTAGTTGTTTCTTCGGAAAAGCTTATGATTGATAGAGTTTGTAAACGCGATGATGCATCAATAAAAGATGTTGAGTCAAGATTAAATAATCAAATAGCTCAGGAAGAAAAAATTTCTAAAGCTGATTTTGTTTTAAATAATAATGAAGAAGAACTTTTGATACCTCAAATTATAGATGTTCATAAAAAAATATGTGAAAATCATATTTAAATGATTATGTCAATAATTATTTAGTTGTGAGTTTTTTTATAAATTGTTATCTTTGATAAAAATTAGAATTTAATTAATTAAAAAACTTATTTTATGAACCAAATAGTAGTAGGTGTAGATTTTTCAAAAACTTCTTTGGTAGCTTTGGAGTATGCAATTTGTATTGCAAACAAAACGAATAAAGACTTGTTGCTTGTAAATGTTGCTAAGAAAGGTGATTTTGAAACTTTTGTGAAGATTGATGATAAAAGTCCAAAAAAAGAAAAAGAAAATAATCTGGATGATTTGGTTGAAAAATATAAAGATAAAGTAAATGGTAAAATTGAGTATGCAATTAGAGAAGGGAAAATATATGAAGAGTTGTCAAATCAGGCAAAATATAGTGATGCATGGTTGATAATTACAGGTGCGCATGGGTTATCAGGTTTTGATGAGTTGTGGGTCGGTAATAATACATATAAAATTATGAGTCATGCTCATTGTCCTGTCATTGCAGTAAGACAAGGGTGTGATGCAAATAAAGGTCCTCAAAATATAATTTTACCAATAGACAGTACGCTTGAAACAATTCAGAAAGTTAAATTTACTGCAGAATTTGCTAAAATATTTGATTCAACTATACATTTGCTTTCTCTTTATAGTTCTCTTATACCTCATGTAGAAGAGAAGGTTAATTTAAATACAAGAGAAGCTGTTGAAGAAATTAAAAAAACAGGAGTGAAATTTATACAAGAAAAAGCCGTTTCTGAAAATATTACTGATAGTGCAATAGAGTATGCAAAAGAAAAGGATGGAGATTTGATATCAATAATGACTGAACAAGAATTTGTGCCTGGAAATATATTCCTTGGTCCTTATGCCGAACAAATGGTAAATAAATCTCCAATTCCTGTTATGAGTTTTCAGACAAAAATTTTAAAGAAAGATGATAGTCCAATATAGATTGATGAATATTTTAATGTTATCATTTTTTAATACATTGCTTAAGAAAAGGACATGTATATATTTTTTGTTTATTTTCTTTATACATGCTAATTTATCAGCTAACCAGGGAGGTCGGGTTTACGAGTTTTTAAACCTTTCGTCTTCATCACGGATTACTGCCCTTGGCGGTTATGGAATACCTGATATTAATAATGACATTGACATGGCATTATTTTACCCCTCGCTTATTAACAAAGAAATGCACCAAGATTTATCATTGAATTTTGTCTCTATTTTTGATGATATTAATTATGGAACTGCTGCTTATTCTCATACATTTGAAAAATACGGAAGTTTTACCGGCAGAATACACTATATAGATTATGGTAGATTTGAAGAGAGGGATGAAACAGGAAAAGAACATGGTACATTTAGAGTAGCGGAGTATGCAGGAATAATTGGATGGGGGCGCCAACTTGGCGATAACTTTTTTATTGGAAGTAATTTTAAAATAATCGCTTCGGATTTTTATCAGTGGAATTCTTTTGGTTTGGCTGTTGACGTATCCGGAAGCTATATTGATAAGGATGAACTGCTTGCTGCTAGTCTTGTTTTAAGAAATATTGGCAGGCAAATTACTCATTATCATAGTGGTAATAATGAGCCTTTGCCTTTTGAGATAGTTTTTGGAGCATCCAAAGAGTTGGAAAATGCGCCTTTTAGGTTGTTTACAGTTTTGCATAATTTGCAAAAATATGATCTTACATACGATTATAGAGTTATTAATGAATCGCCTCCTGCATCAAATACACAGGATGAAGAAGATGATATCAGTGATATAGCAGACAGGGTTATGCGTCACTTTATCGGAGGTATAGAGTTTTTGCCTACGGAGAATTTAAATTTTCATGTCGGTTATAATTACAGACGAAGGCAAGAACTGAAAGTTGACACTAGAGCCTCTACAGTTGGATTCTCATGGGGGCTGACTTTAAAAATATCAGATTTTAAATTTGGTTTTGCAAGATCTAAATATCATTTATCCGGTTCTCCAAATCATGTGACAGTTTCTTTTAATATTGATAACGTCTTTGGCCCTCAAAGGGTAGAAGTTAATAATAGTGAGTTGTAAAGTGTTATTTTTT
>PWLF01000221.1 GCA_003559475.1 Bacteroidales bacterium | reverse complement strand
CGCCCCCTGGAAGGGGTAACTGTCGCACGCTCCAGAGGCATGCGCAGATAATCTGCCAAGTTTTCCACGCAAATAAAATGCGTAAAACCTTAAGCTGGCATTAACCGGCTCCTTATGGCAGGGGGTTGGGGGGTCGGTAGTGTTGGAGTAGGGGAAAGGTTTGTTATCCTGGAAGCTTCCAGTTGCTGCTGCAAGCCTGTCCAGATCCTTCGGGGCTGGAACTTCCTGCCCAAAAGGAACTGGAAGCTCCCGAGGGGACTTCCAGCTTCCGGATAAGAAATCTTTTTTAATTTTTTTCCGAAATTTGAATAGTCAGAATGGACTTAAATATTCACTTATTGGTTACACTCAAATGCTAAGGATTATCAATTGGAATATATCATATCTGGGCAAACCGGACAGAAAAATAGAGTTTTTGAATGGCATGGTCAATCAGGTCGATTATCCTTGTCTGGTTGCATTGGAAGAAGTCACCGGTAGTGCCTATGAAGCAATTTGTGAAGCCAATATTTTCCAGGATCATTTATACTCGCTTATCTTACGGCCTCAGGGTAGATTTGAAAGTAAAAACAGAGGACTAGGTTGTTTCATAGGAACCACAGGTGAAATAAAAATTACAGATTCTTCGCTTATTGACAGGGCACCGTTTCCGGAAAGGGCTTTAACGGCCAAAGTAAAAACTTCCAGAAGCCAATTTGATATTATATGTTTTCACTCATTGACAGGTGTTCACTTTAAAAAAGCCAAATCGGCCCATTTTGCCGCACTTGCCGACTACCTGAATTTAAAACGGGGTGAACCTTTAATTCTCTGTTGCGATCTGAATGAGCCAAAATTTGACTACCTGGATCCTGATAAAATGGAATTCTTTGACCAAAAAGGGGATAAAGGGAAATATGCGCGTTTAATATTGCAGCCGGGGATTGCACATGACCTGCAGGATGTTTACAGAGTGAACCTTTATAAAACCAATCCCGGTTTGTTTGAAAACCAAAAGAATCCAGACATTTTAATCCCGGACCAACATGCTGCTTCACATATTTTCAGAGGAGGGATAAAAAAGCGCTACGACTACATAATGGCATCAACCCATTGGAGCGTTAAGGACGTCAGGTACCTGTATGATGAAGCCATTCTGCACGGCAGTGATCATGCCCTGTTGCTGGCCGACCTGGAGTAAAATCTATTGGTGATTTAATTTCTCTAATTGTAAATGGACGAATATCCGGGAAGCTTACAAGCCCAAACAACCAGCAAGTTTCGCTATTTTCGGTTATAATAGTTTATAGTGTCATTAAAAACACAGATATTAAATCTACTATTCTAAAAAAACATGAGAATTATTTACTTTTTATTGATTAGATTTTTGTAGTAATCTAATAGAGAATTTTCAAGACTTTCTTTATTTCTCCTTAATGGATTCGATGGTGTAATAAATGTAATATTGGCTGAGGGATGTAAAGATTTGAAATAATCAACCTCATCGGGATGAATCAAAGTGCCACGAATGTCTAAATCTATTAGGTTATTTAAAGAAGCAATTGGTTTTAAAGTTGCAACATTTGTATTACATAGTGTCAATTTTTTTAGTGATTCGAAATTTTCTAGCCCTTCAAGTGATTGAATTTTTGAGTTATCAGCGATTATCTTTTCTAAGAATACCATTCCTTCAATTTCTGAGAAATTAAAAATTTCAATAAATTCTAATATTACTATTCTCACATTTATAAAAGCATTAATTGGTTTTAAAGTATTTATTGGTTGCCACATACTGTGAAAAACTTTGCGTTCAAACAAATCAGTCAGAAAAGCTTCGGAAGGTGTTTCAGAAATATCATATTGAAATGGGTTGTCGAAGTTACTTTTCATCATTAATAACCTTTTCCAAGTATCTGATAATTGATCCCACCAAGCAAGCCTATTCGAATAACTTGCTCCAATTAATTCAATTTGAGAGTTTGATGTAGTAGCACTTGTAGTACCTCTATCATCTATCCTCACCAGCTTAGAAAGACTTTTTTGCTCTTTTCTGGAAAATATTTTTTTTAGAAAATTCATTTTTTAACATGTTAATTTCATTTATTATTTTTTGTTCTTCCAATCTGTAAAACATATTCCAATCATATATTTTTTCTAAAACTTGAAATGCCGGAGTGATTTTAAGACTATCAATTTCAGTTTTAATTTGATTTATTTTGTAAATTATTCTATTTATTTGCTTCACAAGCCTATCTCTTTCATTATAATTTTTCCCAGTTAAAAGAAAACTGTTAACTTTTAAATTCTCATAAATTCTAAAAACCTCACCTATGTCATTATTTATAAATGCCTTATGAAGGGTTTTAAAAGTTGCTTCAGCTTCTTTTTTCAAACTCTCGTCAACTTTATCTGGATGACAAATCACAGCAGCCTTTTTATATAACCTTTTAATTTCTTTTTGTTCTTCATTACTTAAATCAGTTCTTTTGATTTTTAAGAAATCATTTATTGAATCACCAGTCTCGTTAAATGCGCCTTCATATTTGATGTTATATTTTGCTTGAAGTTTCAATAGTTCTTCCAGAACTTTTCCAAGTTTTTGGCTATATTCAATGTTAAATTGAAGTATTTTTCTTTCAATTTCGTTTTTTTCAATTAATAATTTATCAAATCTGTTTTCAAGTGCTTCTTTATGATATTTCAATGTCTTTAATTCCAAATCTTCATAGATGACAATTTGTTGTCGGATTTTCAAAAAATCAATTATTGAATATTCCGCTTCTTCCCATTGCTTTTTGCCCAATAGAATCATTATAAACCTTACCTCTTCATTAGTATAGTCAAGATTCTTTAAAATGAATAACTCAGAATTTATCTCTTTGTATTTTTTCCCCTGAATAAAGATTAATAATCTTTTTAAGTAAGTGGTTAGATTAACACTTTCTCTTTCTGTCAATTGATTATTTTCAGCAGTGTAATTCCCTAATTTTAGCTTATAAAACTGTTTTGCAAATTGTAATGCTAAAGCTGAATTATTAGTTATGACTATGTTTTCTCTATTATTTCTTGCCTTATAGCTCCAATTATATGAACCAGTTATGGTTTTTTTTAAATCAATAACACAGAACTTATTGTGCATTAATGAATTGTTTATGCTTTTATGAAACTGAAACTGACCTCCAAGACGGTTTAATTTGTCATATTGCAAATTACAGTTAATGTTTATTTCATCTTCAGCAATAATTAGCTCAATATTAAGCCCACCTTTTGCTTTTTCACATAAAATATCAAACAAGTCATTGTCTGTAAACCAAGCCACAGCAACTAAAATGGACTTTTTTGCACTTAAAAGTTCATTAACAATTATTTGTTTTATATTATCAAAATATGCCTCTGTTTTCAAAACGAACAAGATTAAGAAAAACCTAATACGTTAATCGTTTTCATCCCCTTTATTACCAATTATAGCATCAAGACGTCTTAAGGTTTCCTCTTTTTGCTCTTTTCTAATATTTTCTTGTTCCTTCACACTTATTGAGCTAATATAAGGAGCTTCTTGAAAACCTTTGTAAGTAGGAGTTTCGCGAAATGGAACTAGACCTGTTTCCCACCAATATTTTGCGTCATTATGCGCAATTTTTAAATTTAAGTTTCTCTTACGGGCACCTATTTCACAAGTTAGGTTAGCAGAAAACCTTCCATCTTCATATTTAACAATATAAATATAACCTTCTCCTCTAGGGATTGTAACTTGAGGACATGGGCAATAATTATCAGAACAAACTCCATATGAGGCTGTATGTATTCCTCTCAAATGCCAATATTGCAGGGGTTTTTTCTTTTTTTCTAATAATGATTTGATGAATTTTTTCATAGTAGTCTCTTTTTAGAAGAATCTGATGAATGTGTATTATGATTCCCATAACTGATAGCAATGAGAAAACTAGGGGACTTGCAAGCACCTACTTATCAAGTTAACACGTTGTTTATAAAAAGTTTTGTTGCCCATATTTAACACCTCCCCCCTTATGTTTTTTATTTCATGTTAGAACTTTGTTTTTAAACTCTTAAATATTCTTAATAGAATAATTGAAGGTTGCAAAAGAACCGGATCAAGTTTATCTAACTTCGGAATTTTAAAACTATATGGGAATACATCACCAATAAACCTTTTAGCAAATAAATCAAAAGAAAGGCCTATTAAAAACTCAATGTTGTTTTTAACAATTTTATTTTTTGGCTTTTTTAGCACTTCAATTAAGCGAGCTTGATTATCGATGAATAATTTTGATTTTTTATCTGATCTGGTTATAAAAAGTAAATTTTCTAATAAAGAAAATATTTCATTGATTGGAAAAACTAGGAAGCTCTCAACTTTCAATAATTTTTTAGAATCAATTGGTTCTTCTCTAATAATAGATTTTTTTATTAAAGCATTAGTATTATTTATTTTTTTTGTTTCAAAATAAAATTTTTCAAGAGTTATTAGATTTTTCTCAAGTTCATTTAATTCAACACTATTTAAATAATAAATTAATTCATTAGTGTTTATGCTATTTCGATTTAACTCATCAGCAATTTTTCTGACAGCAACATTAAATAATAAAAGTTTATATAAAAAATCAAAATGTGATAACCCACTTCTTATTATTATTTCCTGATTATAAATATCATTGTAAACATTTTTATACTTTTCATGATAAATCAGTGATTGCTGAATTGAATATTGTTTTTGTTTAAACTTAAGTTTACTACGATAATTATTTTGTCCACAATTCTTTGTTATTTTATCATTAAAAAGATTATAAACTGGTGATAATACTTCATTGAGAAGCATTTCACGATGAAATAGCAAAGCTGCATCATTTCCCTTAAATTCAAAATTCTTCGAAAACTCTTCATCCTCAACAATTTTTTTAGCCAAAAAGTACTCCATTATTGACTTGTGGGAGAATTTATAATTCCCTTCTGCATCTCGGTTTAAAAGGGATCTACTTCTTCTTTCTGTATCTGATAGCAAGTCAACTTCTAAATCTTTTATTGATAATTCGGAACGATTTAATATTTCAGAATTAATTGTTGCATAATACCCACCCCTTTCCTTTCTATTTAAATACATGTCGACGGCTAAATCTTCCGAAAACTTTTTTAACAGTACCTCATATTTGCCTTTACCATATTTTGACTCAATTCCTGGTTTTGAGGCTTCTCTTATCAACCACTTTTCAATTAACACTTGATAAATCTCATATGTGTAATGATAATTTTCTTTTGGACTTGACAAATCATCAATGTGACTTAATAACATTGGTCTGACTACTAAGCTTGGGCTTTTTCGGGTGATTTCTAGAGCTCTATAATATTTTTTAATCTGATATATAGGAATACGTTTGCGTAGGTATTTTTTTATATCCTTATGACTAAAAACTGATATGTATAACTTTTGAAAATTCCTCCTTATATTTGAATCTCCGAACGAAATGTAACCTGTACTATAAGGTTCTTCAATTTCAGATGGAAAAAATTGTGTTCTACTGGTTATAACAATATCATGAAAGTCATCAACTTCATTGAGGATATTAGCCATCCTTTCTTTATAATCAATTATCGCTTCTGAATCTTCGTCAAAGGCATCTAATAAAAGGATAGTTTCATTTTTACGTTCTAATTGTTTTATTCTGTCTAACGTTCTTGGATCACCTAATGAATAAAGTTTAATATTTAGTTTTGGTGGTTGCCAGAATTTCCTCTTTTTTCTTTTGTAAGCTAAATATAGGTTGATCATGAATGTCGTTTTACCCATACCAGCATCTGCTAATATTAAATAGTATTTATTATCGTTACCATATATTGGAAATGCTTTTTTTAAAAATAGTGGTATTAGCTCATTTTTTGCCGAGGCAATATATTTACTACCAGGTTCTTCATCATCAGATGGTGAAACGTTTTGATACTTTGTTGGTATGTAATATTGTGTTGCTTTTTCTACATCACTTTTGGAAAAAGAAGAATAAGATAAATCTTTGTACAACCGCTTCTTTATTTTCCAAGAAAAGTATGATTGAATTGATTTTTTTATAATTCTATATAGAGCATAAATTGTCGAAATTAATAATATAACAAAAGTTACCTCATTTATAAGCCATGTCGGTAGGTTCCCTTCAGTTCCTTGATTATCTGTAAATAACTTTGTCAATTTCTCCCAATTTTCTGTAAAGAATTGACTTATATTTTCTATCATTTTAATAATTTTATAAATCCAGATAATCAAAAATTAAGCTTGTTAAAACGTGCCAACTTTTTATTCATTGTTCCTCGACAAATATAATGTAAAATGGAATAAGTTAGTGTAAACTTTAAGATAAATTTCAGAATACACCCTGTAAGAATAATTAACGCTGTCACATTTGGGTAAAAATATACTGCCTGCCAAAAGTTGATTGTTCTTCCGAACCATTTCTTTCCCCACCCTTGTTTCCCCTGATTCTGTGTATCTTTGAAAAGCTTTTGGGATTAAACTCTTGCCACCCATGAAAGATGCGCGTTTTATACTGGATGTACACCTGGGCAAGCTGGCCCGGCTGCTGCG
>PWLF01000200.1 GCA_003559475.1 Bacteroidales bacterium | reverse complement strand
GCACAAGGGAAGAAAAATTTTTCTTTTTTATGCTTTTTTATTACATCCATTAGTTCTTCAAATCGGCTTTTCCCGAAAAAAATCTTACGTTTTCTATATTGTATATGTTTTTGAAGATATAGAGCAATCGCTTCTGATGTGCAGAAATATTTCATTGAATCGTCAATTTTAACTCTAAGATCATCACATAGGCTAAAGAAATAATCTACAGCGCTTTTTGAAGTTAATATTATTGCAGAATAATCAGGTATATTAATTCTATGTTGACGAAATTCTTTTGGGCTTATAGGCTCAACTCTGAAAAACTTCTTAAAAGTTATATCTAAATTAAACTGATCAGATAGATCCTTATAAGGCGATTTTTCACTGTTTTCAGGTTCAGGCTGTGAAACTAGTATTTTTTTTATACTCACTGTTATTTAAATTTTAGTTTCATTAAAATTATAAAGGAGCTGAGCAACTTTGCTTAAAAACTTAATTATCTTTATGTTGGTCAGCTTATATATTTATATATAAATTTGCATAATTAACTGAAAACTTAAGTAATAGAAATAAAGGTGCTATTTCGAGACTGCAAAGATATAAAAAAATATGATAATATGAAAACCTTGAATTCATGCTACTAATTATTATCCCTCTTAAAACCTTAATAATATTAATTAAACAAAAAGCTCCCCATGCAATTTTTAGTAAAATTGGAGAAAAATTATAAAAATTTATAAAAACTAAAGGCAATATTATCATTCCCGCTATTATATTATATATAAACGCGTTTCTTGAATACTTTTCTGACATATTTGCAGATGAAAATAACCAGCCTAATAGTTTTAAAAAATTATACTTTAAGAACAAAAAAAGTGATATTACAAAAAAAACAATAATAATAAACCAAACCGGATTTATTGATAGCGAAATATCTAAATAGGTTATGGTTTGAAAAACCAATAATGATAATACAAGTATAAAATTTGCTATCAGCAGATGATTAACCCATTCATTAAAGACATTCATTTCTTTTTCAACTTGATTAAATAACCTTTCTGTAAAGCTTGCTGATATTAATAAGTTGATTTTTTTCCCGTAAAAATGTTTAGCAAAAGCAATAAACAAAAGAGAAAGTATTAAAAAAGGGAATAGCCAATCGTTTGCTTGAGGCTCTTCTCTTTTGGTAATTGTTTCGGTGGTTTTTAATTGATGGGTTTGAAAGTATTTATCTCCGGGCTCGTAAGGAGGATAAACAGTCTTCTCTTTTTCAAATTCTTCGGGAGGAGATTTGACGGTATAGACTGAATCAGGATGAAAAGGAGGTTTTTGAATTTTTTCAAATGGATCATGAATAAGCGTATCAGGCTTTTCCAGGATAATCAGAGTATCAACTTTTTCATAAACGTCATCAGGCTTAATACTATCAATATCTGTTTCGACAGGTTCAATTTGCAAAGTATCAGGAGGGATAATATCATGTTCTTCAACACTCTCAATATCCAGAGTATCCGATTCGTAGATTTCTCTCCCTTCAATACTTAAGGTATCCCTATCATGTTGAATGTAGTTATTCTGTTCAACCGGATCTATAGCATCCTGCTGTGCTTGAAAATAAGCAGCTATGCTAAGTGAATTTATATCAAGAATACGCATTTAACTATATTGAGTTTTGCAAAATTAATTTGCAAAGATAAAGGATTTTTGTTATTTATGATTTGTAAAAATTCACACTTCAAAAATAGCAAAATTTACCATTACTCAACAATTCTTGCAGTATCACGAGCAATTACTAATTCTTCATTAGTAGGAGTTACTATAACTTTTACTTTAGATTCCGGAACGGATATAAGTTCGCATTTACCTCTAATTTTTTGGTTCTTTTCCTCATCAATCTTTATCCCAAGGAAGTCCATATTTTCACAAACGGCTTGTCTGACTACCTCCGAGTTTTCTCCTATTCCACCTGTAAATACGATAAGGTCAACACCATTAAGTGCTGTTGCATAGGCTCCAATATATTTGCGTATTCTATAGCTATACATATTGAGAGCAAGCTGAGCTCTTTTGTTTCCATCTTTGAAGGCAGCATCTTCGATATCTCTCATATCATAGGATACGCCACTTATTCCATGCACTCCACTTTTTTTGTTTATAAGAGCATTTGCTTGATCAAGGTCATGGCCTTTCTTCCTCATAATATATAGCAATGCGCCAAGGTCAAGATCGCCGGTACGAGTACCCATCATCAAACCTTCAACAGGAGTAAGTCCCATTGAAGTATCTATAGAATTTCCGTCTTTAATAGCAGCTATAGATGCGCCATTTCCAAGGTGACAAGTTATAGCTTTAATATTATTTTTATCAAGGTTCAGTGTTTCACAAGCATTTTCAAACACAAATTTATGGCTTGTACCGTGGAATCCGTATCTTCTAATCTTATCTTCTTCATATAATTCATATGGAAGCGGGTACATATAGGCATATTGAGGCATAGTTTGATGAAAAGCCGTGTCAAATACTGCTACTTGAGGTATTTCAGGTAATAATTTTTGCATAGATGTTATCCCTTTATGATTTGCAGGATTATGCAGGGGAGCCAATTCTATGCACTTTTCAATATTTTTTCTAACATCTTCTGTTATTAATGCACTTTCACTAAACTTCTCACCACCGTGAGCTACTCTATGCCCTACTGCAAAAATATCGTCAAGAGAATTAATAACACCCTTTTCAGGATCTACAAGCACTTTTAAAATAAGGTCTATACCGGCTTCATGGTCAGATACTTCATGTGTTGTTTCATAAGGCTCTTTATCTTTAGCTTTATGACTTAGCTTGCTATTATCCAACCCTACCCTATCAAGCAATCCTTTTGCAAGTAAATCTGCACCATTATTTGCCATATTTATTAATTGATACTTAATAGAAGAGCTTCCACAATTCAAAACTAAAATATTCTTCATTCTTTATTTATTTTTATATTTAAAATTTAACATATGATTGATTTTATTATTTTATTTTTCAGCAGCTTGATTAACAGTTATAGCGACAAGATTAACGATATCCTCGACTGAACATCCTCTTGACAGGTCATTTATCGGTGCAGCCATACCTTGCAATACCGGACCTACCGCTTCAGCACCAGCCAATCTTTGGACAAGTTTATATCCGATATTCCCTGATGCCAAATCGGGGAATACAAGCACGTTAGCTTTCCCTGCAATTTTGCTATCCGGAGCTTTGCTTTTAGCAACCTTTTCTACTATAGCTGTATCGGCTTGCATTTCTCCGTCTATTTGTAAATCAGGTCGCATCTCTTTAGCTATTTTTGTTGCTTCAATAACTTTATCGCATGTGCTATGTTTTGCACTTCCTTTAGTAGAGAAGCTAAGCATCGCTACTTTTGGTTCTATCCCAACAATTGCTTTCGTAGAGTCTGCCGTTGAAACTGCAATTTGAGCAAGTTCAGCTGCTGTAGGGACAGGATGTACGGCACAATCTGCAAAAACCAGAATGCCGTTTTCACCAAAACTTTTATCAGGCAATATCATAATAAAAGCACCTGATACTACGCCTATCCCCGGCAAAGTTTTGATAATCTGAAAAGCAGGTCTGAGAACATTACCTGTTGCATTCATAGCTCCTGCAACCTCGCCATCAGCGTCACCGCTCTTTATTATCAAAGTAGCCAAATACAAAGGGTCCTCAACAAGTTTTAAAGCTTCTTCAGGGGTGAGTTTCTTATGTTTTCTCAGATCATATAGTAAATCGGCATATTCTTGTTTCTTATCGTGTGATAAGGGGTCAAGAATTGTAGCTTTTGAAATATTTTTAAGACCAAATTCTTTTGTAAGGCTATTTATCTCTGCGACATTACCCAGCAATATCAATTCAGCTAAGCCCTCTTCTAATATAATATCTGCCGCTTTTAAAGTTCTTGCCTCTGTAGCTTCTGGAAGCACAATACATTTTTTATGTTGTTTTGCTTTTTCTTTTATTGAATTTAACAACACCATATTAAAATTTAATTTATATTATTTATAATAAGCATATTTATTCCGTTTTCCGATGTGTTTTAAGTAATTGAAGAAAAAAACACAGGATTTTTAGTATTAATTAAAAAAGTATTAATAGTCTTCAAATAATTGGGATACTTATGTTTTTATATTGCAGAATTATTTGTAAAATATAAAACACCTGTTTCAGATATTCCTTTTAAACTATTTGCCATGCAAAGATATAATTATTTTTATTTTATGCAAATTAAAAAACCGTAATTAATAATCTCAAAATATAGAACCTCTTAATATCCATATTTAACATTTGTCCATGTAGTAAACAAAAGTGATTGTGCTACATTTATTAACAGAAAAATATAAGCTAAATGTAATACTATTTAAAATAGTAATTGAGCTCTTAAATATAAAAAACTAAAACCCTGTTTACAAATTAAAAACCGCTTAAATCCATTGTAACAGTTGGGATAAGAAGCAAAAATCCTAGAACTATTAGTATCGCAATTAAAGGCCATATCCATTTAATCCATTTATGATAAGGAATTCTGGCTATTCCAAGTATTGCAATCAAAACTCCTGATGTAGGAGTTATAAGGTTTGTAAAGCCATCACCAAATTGAAAAGCCATGACGGTTGCCTGACGTGAAACATCTATAAGGTCGCTAAAAGGAGCCATAATAGGCATTGTGATAGCTGCTTTTGCTGAACCTGAAGGAATTACAACATTTATGATTGTTTGTATAACATACATTGTTCCTACAGAAGCAATATCGCCAAAATTACCAAGAGAACTTGAAAGACCGTATAATATGGTATCTATAATACCGCCATCTTCCAAAACGACAATAATCCCGCCTGCAAGACCAACAATTATAGCTGCAGTCATTATATCTTTTACTCCATCCAAAAAGGAATCAGCAATATCATTTGCAGATTTATTAACTGCCATTCCGGAGGCTATTCCCATAGCTAAAAATAAAGTTGCTATTTCCATGACATACCATTCATAGCCCATTACTCCTATTATTAAAAACAAAATTGTGTACCCCAATAAAAGAAGTATGAAATAGTGAACAGTTTTCTTAAGTGTAATGTATCCTGCAATAGCAAAAATCACAGCAGATATTGGGATTATTACCAAAGAAAAAGAGGATGTCCCTATTACAAGTTCAGAAACGGGATAAATTAATGAAAACACTGTTAAAACAAGTAAAATAAGACCATAAACTATCCAGGCCATTTTAGGAGTATAATATTTAACACCGGAAATATCTTCAGATTTTCGATTTCTCCAATAACTATCTTCTTCATACATTATTGAAGCCTTAGGATTTTTGCGAATTTTTGAAACATAATGCAAAACAAACCCAATACCAATGATATTGATAATTATCCAGCAGAAGAATCTATATTCTAACCCTGAAAATAATGGCAACTCGGCTAATCCTTGAGCAATACCAATAGTAAAAGGATTTAATAAAGCACCGGCAAAACCCAGCTGGGCTGCAACAAAAACCATACATACTCCGGTTATTGAATCATAACCCATAGATATGGCTAATGGAACCAATATGATAATAAATGCTATGGTCTCCTCAGCCATGCCAAATATTGCTCCAAAAAAACTAAACATGAGCATTATCATAACAATAATGACATTATCTATACCAATCCATTTCATAGCCTTGTTCTTATCAAACTTTTTTGTAAAACGTAAAAACGAAAAGATTCCAACATCTATAGCTTTTGTTTGGTTCATTATCCAAAATGCCCCTCCTATCATAAGAATAAACACTATTATATTCGATTGCCTTACAAATCCATTAAACAAAGAAGAAAAAACATGCCATGTTTGCACTTGGCTGTCAAATTCTTTTTTTACATCTTCAGGCATTTCATCTTCAAAATAAAAGACCATTTGACTGTGCACTTCACCATCAATAACAACATCCTTTTCCACATACTTGCCGGGCGGTATAAACCATGTTAAAATTGCAGCAATTACAACTATACTGAAGACAATAATATAAGTGTGTGGTACTTTCTTAAGCATTTTTATTTAAAGTTTTAGTTAAAAAATTACGAAGCGAAACTAATAAAAAAATAGCTTTGTTACCAAGTTTAATGATAAAATTTTAAATCTTCTGATTTTTTTACTTAAACCTAATTACTATCTTTGGCGTTAATTATTTACTATTTGATTTTTGAAGATATGATAAATAAAAAGTTAATTTTAATAATTCTTGATGGATGGGGTAAGGGAGACGGATCAAAATCTGACATAATATCAAATTCAGATACTCCATTTACAAAAGGGTTATATAAACAAACAGCAAATTGTTTGTTAAAAACCTCAGGTATAGATGTTGGTTTACCCGAAGGGCAAATGGGTAATTCAGAAGTAGGGCATATAAATATTGGTGCAGGCAGAGTAGTTTTTCAGGACCTTGTTCGTGTCAGTCAGGCAATTAAAGATAAAAGTTTTTTTCAAAATGAAGTTATACTTAAAGCAATAGAGCATGCAAAAAAACATAAAAGTTCTTTACATTTAATGGGGCTGGTTTCAGATGGAGGAGT
>PWLF01000057.1 GCA_003559475.1 Bacteroidales bacterium | reverse complement strand
GTATAAAAATGTTTTTCCTGAATTGCTGAGAAAAAGAATATTGTTTTTATTATTTGTTTTTTTTTATTAATTTTGCAAACCAAAATAGGAGTTAATATTATAAATAAATTTTAAAACATATATTTAATGTACGCAATTGTTGAAGTAGGTGGTCATCAATACAAAGTAGAAAAAGACCAAAAGCTATATGTAAACAGGCTTGACAAGGAAGAGGGAAAAGATTTAGAACTTGAAAACATATTGCTTTATGCAGATAATGATAATATTAAAGTTGGCAAGCCGATTGTTGAGGGAGTGAAAGTTAAGGCAAAAGTATTATCACATGTAAAAGCTGATAAAGTTTTAGTTTTTAAAAAGAAAAGAAGGAAAGGATATCAAAAGCTAAATGGTCATCGTCAACCACTTACACAAATTCAAATTGAAGAATTAAAAGTAACTAAATAAACAGGAGATTGATTTATGGCACATAAGAAAGGAATGGGTAGTTCCCGAAATGGTAGGGAATCTCATAGTAAAAGATTAGGTGTTAAATTATTTGGCGGTCAATCAGCCAGAGCAGGAAATATAATTGTTCGCCAAAGAGGAACAAAATACATGCCCGGTGATAATGTAGGCATGGGTAAAGATAACACTATTTTTGCTTTAATAGATGGAAGCGTTGTTTTTAGAAAGAAAAAGAACAACAAACCATACGTTAACGTTGAACCTACTGCAAAATAAGGACACAATTACTAAATTATTTTTGTTTTCATAGTTTTGGTTGTTTAAGACTTTTGTTTTTAAATTAAAAAAATTGTGTTTGTTGTTTAAGTTTTGTTTTCATGGTTTATTATAAAAAAGCTGAATCCGGTTTTCATTTTCCGATTCAGCTTTTTTTACAATTTATTATATAATTAGGTTTTAATCCTTCAGCAAAAACAGATATTATTAAGGAAATTTTTATTTTTTTTTTGATTTTGATTAAAAAAAATAACTATCTTTGCTGTCGAATTTTGAGAAATCAATCAAGCGGAAATAGCTCAGCTGGTAGAGCACGACCTTGCCAAGGTCGGGGTCGCGGGTTCGAATCCCGTTTTCCGCTCTTAACCTCTTAAAGTAGAGGTTTTTTAATTATAATAAAATGCCCAGGTGGTGGAATTGGTAGACACGCAAGACTTAAAATCTTGTGGCCATTTTGGCCGTGCCGGTTCGAGTCCGGCCCCGGGCACTTTTATTATTTATTTAAACCCCTCCTTAGCAAAACAAATTATATATTATAACCATGAGAAGTACTTCAAAAAATAAAAAACTAATCAACTTAAAACTACGTTTTTTTTCAAAATTAATCATATTTACTTTTTTAACGCTTGTATTGTCATCATGCCCTGATCAAAAATGCGAAAATGGCCAAAAGGGAACTATAAAAGATTATACAGGCTTAGATGGTTGTTCATGGATTATTGAACTAGATAATGGTAAAAGAATAGAGCCAAGCAATCAGGATTTTATTGAAAAATTTGAACCCGAAGATGGAATGAAAGTAATAGTTAGCTTTAAACCTGACTCAAACGGCATTAGTATTTGTATGGTTGGGGAGATGGTTATTATAAAATGTATCGAAAAAGAGTAAATGCTTCAAAAATATAGCAACCATTTTTTATTAAAAAATAAAAGTCTTTTTAATTAATTATTTATTTAAACTTAAAATTTTAGAACATGAAAAAACTATTAGTTTGTTTGTTTGCACTAGCAATTTTAATCTCGTCATGCAAAAGAGAGGCAGAGAATCCTTTTTTTGTTGACTATGATACCCCATTTGGAGTACCTCCTTTTGACAAAATTGAAAACAAACATTTTTTACCGGCAATTGAAAGAGGAATTAAAGAACAAGAAGCTCAAATTAAAGCCATTGTTGAAAACCCGGAAGCTCCCACTTTTGAAAACACAATTGAAGAATTGGAATACAGTGGAGATTTGCTAACTAATGTAGCAAGGGTGTTTTTTAATTATAACTCTGCTAATATTTGTGAAGAAATTCAAGAATTAGCAAAAGAAATATCTCCGATGTTTTCTTCTCACTCTGATAATATTTATCTAAACAGAGAGCTATTTGAAAGAGTTGATGAAGTTTATAATCAAATTGATGAATTAGATCTTAATCCTGAGCAAAAAAGGTTATTAGAAAAAACACACCTGGGTTTTGTTCGTAGTGGAGCAAACTTAGAAGAGGAAAAGCAAGAAAGATTTCGTGAAATAAACGAAAGATTATCAGTTCTTACTTTACAGTTTGGACAAAACGTATTAGCAGAAACAAACAGTTTTGAACTTCATATTACTGATGAAGATGATTTATCAGGGCTACCTTCTTCTCTTATAGAGTCAGCAGCTGATGAAGCAAGAGAAAGAGGGCATGATGAAGGATGGGTGTTTACTTTGCATAATCCAAGTGTAAAGCCATTTTTAACTTATTCTGACAATAGGGATCATCGCAAAAAGGTAAAGCTTGCATATATAAACAGAGGAGATAATGACAACGAATATGATAATAAAGAAATCATAAAAGAAATTGTTGAACTTAGAATAGAAAGAGCCAACATGCTTGGATATGATAGTCATGCTCATTTTATTTTAGAGCAAAATATGGCAGAAACTCCTGAAAATGTTTATTCTTTCCTTGATGAACTATGGGAACCTGCACTTGCTTTATCTAAAAAGGAAGCTGATGCTCTTCAAGAAATGATTTACAAAACCGGTGGTGATTTTGAACTTAAACCATGGGATTGGAGATATTACTCTGAAAAAGTCAGAAAAGAACAGTTTGACCTTGATGAAGAAGAAATACGTCCATACTTTGAATTGAATAATGTAAAAGATGGTATTTTTATGTTGGTTGAAAAGTTATGGGGTGTTACTTTTGAAGAACTTGCTAATGTTCCTTTATATCATGAAGAAGCTTCTGTTTATGAAGTATTTGATGCTGACGGGTCTCATTTAGGATTAATGTATATGGATTTTCATCCACGTGCAAGTAAAAGAGGCGGTGCTTGGATGAGTAGTTTTAGATCTCAACAAGTAAATAGAAAAGGAGAATTTATTCATCCTATAGTAAAAATTGTATGTAATTTTTCAAGACCATCAGGAGATAAGCCTGCTTTGCTTACATTTAGAGAAACTGAAACGTTTTTCCATGAGTTTGGGCATGCACTACATGGTTTATTATCTAATGTAACATATCCAAGTCTTGCAGGAACAAATGTTCCCAGAGATTTTGTAGAACTTCCTTCTCAAGTTATGGAAAACTGGATTAATGAGCCTGAGGTAATGAGGACAATTGCAAAGCATTATGAAACAGGAGAAACTATTCCTGATGATTTAGTAAGCAGAATGGAAAAAAGTGCTCACTTTAATCAAGGATTCAAAACTGCTGAATATCTTGCCGCTTCTTATTTAGATATGGATTATCATACTCTTTCTGAAAAGCAAGAAATAGATATTTATGAGTTTGAAGATAACTGTATTGAAAAAATAGGTTTAATTCCTGAGATTATTTTCAGATACAGAAGCACTTATTTTAATCACATATTTTCAGGTGGCTACTCTGCCGGATATTACAGTTATATTTGGTCAGGTATGTTGGATGCTGATGCTTATCAAGCTTTTGTTGAGACCGGCGACTTTTTTGATCAAGAAACTGCGCAATCTTTCCGCACAAATATTCTTGAAGCCGGAGGAACAAAAGATGCAATGGATTTATATGTTAACTTTAGGGGAAGAGAACCTATAATAGAACCTTTACTTAAACAAAGAGGTCTTAAATAAATCATAGATTTTTTAATAAAAAAAGAGGCTACTTAAAATTTTAAGCAGCCTCTTTTTTTTATGATATTAAAAGTTATTTTTTCTTAGCTTCAAAATGCTCTTCAAGTAATTTAGCAACATACTTTCCAATCACATCAAACTCAAGATTTACGACTGTTCCAACTTTAAAATTTCTAAAGTTTGTAACTTCATAAGTATACGGTATAACGGCAACGGAAAACATTCCTTTTTCAGAATCCACAACAGTAAAACTAACCCCATTAACTGATATTGAGCCTTTTTCAACAGTAATGTTATTTTTTCCCGGATCATAATCAAAGTAAAATTTCCAACTTCCATCAAACTCCTCAACTTTAGAACATACGGCTGTTTGGTCAATATGTCCTTGAACAATATGCCCATCAAGCCTTCCATTTAAAGGAGTACATCTTTCCAGATTAACCTCATAACCTTCCTCCCATGTTCTCATATTAGTTTTATCCAGAGTTTCCTGAATAGCAGTCATTTTGTATATTTTTTTATCCTTATCAACATCCACTGTAGTAAGGCAAACACCATCATGAGCTATACTTTGATCAACCTTAAGTTCATCAGCAATATTTGTTTGAATATAATAGTGAATATTACCTCTGTCTTTTTCAATTTTCACAACCTTACCGGTTGTTTCGACTATTCCTGTAAACATAAATATTTTATTTTTAAGAAATTAATAAATTAATTATTATATAATAAAAAAATTGAACAAGCTATACATCAATATTAGCATATTTTGCATTTTGTTCAATAAATTCTCTTCTTGGAGGCACTTCATCTCCCATAAGCATAGAGAAAGTTCTGTTAGCTTCTGCTGCATTTTCGATATCAATCTGTTGCATTTTTCTATGTTCCGGATTCATGGTAGTATCCCATAGCTGAATTTCATTCATTTCACCAAGACCCTTATATCTTTGAATATGCAATCCTGATTCTTTTCCATCTTTTGAAAGCATTTTAACAACTTCTTTTCGTTCATCTTCACTCCAGCAATAATGCTCTGCTTTTCCTTTCTTAATAAGGTATAATGGAGGGGTAGCAATATAAATATACCCCATCTCTATTAGTTCTTTCATATATCTAAAAAAGAAAGTCAGCACAAGAGTTGCGATATGGCTACCATCAACATCAGCATCAGTCATAATAACTATTTTGTGATATCTGAGTTTTTCGATGTTTAGTGCTTTGCTATCTTCCTCTGTACCAATAGATAGACCAAGTGCTGTAAACATAGTTTTGATTTCTTCATTATCAAAAACTCTTTGAGGCATAGCTTTTTCAACGTTAAGAATTTTTCCTCTAAGAGGCAATATAGCCTGGAATTTTCTATCACGTCCTTGTTTTGCTGTTCCTCCTGCAGAGTCACCCTCAACGATAAAAATTTCACTTTTTTGAGGGTCTTTTTCAGAACAGTCGGCTAATTTTCCGGGCAATCCGGTATTATTAAGCACCCCTTTTCTTTGAATAAGTTCTCTTGCTTTGCGAGCTGCATGACGAGCAGTAGCAGCGAGAATAACTTTGTTAATAATAAGTTTTGCATCCTTAGGATTCTCTTCAAGAAAATACAAAAGGGTTTCACTAACTATTTGGTCAACTATTCCGGTTACTTCAGAGTTTCCCAGTTTCGTTTTAGTCTGACCTTCAAATTGTGGTTCCGGCACTTTAACAGATAAAACAGCAGTTAGGCCTTCCCTAAAATCATCACCATTTATATCAAATTTCAATTTTGAAAGCATTCCTGATTTTTCTGCATAAGATTTAAGAGTACGAGTCAAAGCTCTTCTAAAGCCGGAAAGATGTGTTCCACCCTCATGCGTACATATATTATTGACATAAGAGTGCATATTCTCGTTGAAAGAAGAATTATATTGCATTGAAAGCTCTACAGGAATCTCTGTCTTATTATTTTCTATATATATGGGCTCCTTAATAATATTTTCTTTTGTTTCATCAAGATATTTCACAAACTCTTTTAAGCCTTCTTCAGAGAAAAATGACTTATGTAAAAAATTACCTTCTTCATCTTTTTTCCTTTTATCGGTAATAGATAATCTAATACCTTTATTAAGAAAAGATAGCTCGCGTAACCTGGAAGAAAGCGTTTCAAAATTAAATTCTGTTTCTGTAAAAATCGTATCATCAGGCAAGAAGGTCACCTCTGTTCCGGTCACATCAGTTTCTCCTACTTCTTTAACATCATAAAGAGGGTTTCCTCTTTTATATTCCTGCATATATATTTTTTTGTCTCTATGGACTACCACTTTTGTATATTTTGACAGTCCATTAACACAAGATACCCCAACACCATGCAATCCGCCGGATACTTTATAACTTCCTTTGTCAAACTTACCTCCGGCATGTAATACTGTCATAACAACTTCAAGGGCGCTTCTTTTCTCTTTTTCATGATAATCAACCGGGATTCCTCTACCGTTATCAACAATAGTAATCGAGTTATCTTCATTTATGGTTAAATCAATTTTATCACAATGCCCAACCATTGCTTCATCAATAGAATTATCTATTACTTCATTAACCAAATGATGTAATCCTTTGGAACTGATATCTCCAATATACATAGCCGGTCTTTTTCTAACCGCCTCTAGACCTTCCATTACCTGTATACTTGCAGCATCATAATTTGAAGGCTGCATTCCGGTATCTTTAAGTACTTCACTCATAGTTTATTATGTTATTTATTATATTTAACAAATATACGATTTTTTTCTGTAATATTTAAGTAAAAAAACACTAAAAATGCTCATTTTTTTTAATTTTAATGCGTATGTAAATCGCTAACATACAGCGTTTTATATTAACTCAATATAAATTGTTAATAACTTTAAGGTTTTTCACCATTATAATAAATCCTTTAAGTATTTTGTTCTAAAAAGAATAAGTAAATCCACCTAAGAAATTAAACTTTTGAGTAGGATAGTTCAGCCATCTTTCAAGAGGCTGAGATTGCACATTATTAAACTGTAAAAAAGCTGATATATTTCTTGTATACATGTACTCAATACCAAAGTTGGCATCAACATGAAAGCCGTGAATTTCTCTTATCTTAATATTTTCATCCTCATCAAACGCTCTACCATACAATGAGTTACGTGCAAAAGCATCTACTGAAAATATAATTTTATTCTGAATATTGTAATTTACAGACAAATCCAGCCTTGTTGAAGGAGTATGCCAAGGGCTCTCCTCATTATCAAGAGTAAATCTGTTATAATTAGAGGCAAACAAAACATGAAGCCTTTCCCCTATTTGCGAAAGAATTTCAACTCTAAAATTAAAAAGTTCAACATCATCATAAACAACCGTTAGTTTATTGTCAAGAGCTAAAGTGTTATCTTCTTCTCTGATAGTGTCAGTAGCAAAAAAAGCATAATTATTTATTTTAGATTCGCTAATGCTGACATTATAAGAAATGTATGAACTAATAGCTCCTTTAAAACCTCCTCTGAGTTCAGATCTTTTGTTTTTAAATCTATACTCATTTATTGAAGTATTAATAAATGGGTTTTCTTTGTAAAAATCATAGAGGTTGTGCCTATCTATCCCTCCGGATAATTGGCCATAAGCAGCAAGGACATCTTCAATAAGGTTGGCTTGAACTCCTGCGAGAGGGTGAATTCTAAAGTAAGAGTTTTGAGATGATTTAACTGCTGCATTAAATCCTAAATAAAACTCAAAATCTCGATAGCTCGAATTCATAGTAGGTCTAAGGCCGAAAATCGAAGCAGATGATGTATCAATTGGGGATTTGTTATTAAAATAATCAGCATTTACTCCTAAATTAAAAAACTGGTCATCAGAAAAGCTTAAAGTATCCGGTTCTATCTGACGATTAATATTTCCGGAAAAATTAATTCTATTTTGAGATGCATCATAATCATCCATCAAATAATGATAACCGAGATCAAGATCATAAGATAGTTCGAGTGGATCCAATTCATTATTTTTAAATCCGGTATTAAAAGCAAATAAATTATATCGTTGTTTTATATCCTCTCTATCCGGAAAGTTTTCATTATCATCAAATATTTCTCTATCCATATCAATCCCGTAAAAATGAACGACATTTCTATTATATTCAATATCTCCTTTTAAAACATGGTCACCAATAAATTTTTTGCCGAAAATTTCAACTAAATTATCGGAGAATCCGCTATATGGTCTATCATCAATACCTCCTTCAGATGAGATGTGTTTTACTCTGGCACCATAAGAGTATTCACTTGATCTTAATGAGTTATGAAAAAATTCAAAGTATGGAGATGAATGCGAGCCAAAACCACCCTTTGCATAGTTGCTAAATAGCTTTCTAATTGGTTCCCCTCTCATTCTTGCAGGACTAATAGGTTCAATATCAAAACTCGTTTCAAGTCTTAATGGACGAATTGTATAAACAAAGTCTTTTTTCACCTTGATAGTATCTTCAATTACCGGAGAATCCAGTATTTTATATGCTTCAGGAATTGAAGGCTCAAAAGGTGCTACCACTTTTACTTCATCAAAATCTAAGTCATCATCTTGTTGAGCATAAATAGTAACAAAACTAAAATTTCCCAGTATAATTCCGGCAATTACCAAGTATTTAAATAATGACTTTTGCATAAAAAGTTAAATTATATTTTAAATATTTAAAAAAACAACATAATTTTTGCATCTCAAATCTTGCCCTTATTTTGATTCTATCTCATCAAGTCTTCTTTGAGCTATATCGACAATTTCAGGGCCGTCGTAATTATCTACAATACTTTGCAAAGTATGTTTAGCCTGAAAAATATTATCTTTTTCAATATAGTTATCAGCTAATAGCAGAAACATTTTAGCCAACCAATATTCGTAAGCTGTAATTTTATTAACATAATCAAAAATCAATTCTTCGCATTTATCATAATTCCCTTTTCTAAAATTAATTAACGCAATATTATATTTTGCTTCAGCAGCCATTTCATTATTAACTACCCCTGCGGCTTTTTCAAAATAAGGCTTAGCTGTATCCATCTCATTATTAATCTTATAAGCATTTCCAATTATCAAGTTAGCTTCCTGTACTATACCATCTCTGATATTATCACTTTCCAAAACTAATTTAGCAGCATTTACTGCTTCATCAAAGCGTTCAATATTATAAAGGCATCTCATAATTCCTATTCTAGCTTCACCCAACAGTTCTCTATGTTCTGCGACTTCCTTCAATTGTTGATAAAACTTCAAGGCCCGGGAATAATTTTCAAGCTCATAATTAATATTTGCGGCTCTTCTCACTGCATTTTCCATGAATCTATTTTTAGGTTTTTCAGCAACATACTCATATCCTCTCAATGCATTTATGTCATCATTTAATCTATAATAACATTCAGCACTATAGTAATTAGCATCAAGAGAAAAAATTCCATCCGGAAAATTATCCAAATAATTTTTAAAACTCTCAACAGCATTTTCGCAATTACCTTTCATATATCTGTTTTCAGCAGCTGAAAACATCAAGGAATCCTGTTCTGCTGCAGTCATATCAGAAATACCAATATCTTCTTTATACTTAATAAATTCGTCAACCCTGTCAAGATTAACATAAACATTTCTCATAGTCTGCAGAGCTTCCTGAGCTTGCTCTGTACCGGGATAATTATCAATAACATACTTTAATTGCTCCAGGGCTTTTTCATCCTCAAAATCATTATAATAAATAAGACCTTTTTTCAAAATAGCACTTTTCACAAATCTACTGTTTGGATGGTCATTTTTTATACTCAAATAATAGCTTAATGCCTGTCTTTGGTTATCAATATTCATATAAGTGTTAGCCAACTCATATTTCGCTTCGGCAATATAGCTTGATTGCGGATATTCTCTTATAAACTGCAATAAAGCTCTTTCTTTTTCTCGGTAATTCCCTGTTGCACCAAAAGCAGTTGCTTTTTGAAAAACTGCATAATCAACATCAAAAATTCCTTTATTAATTGCTCTATCGTAATAATCTATAGCATTACTGTAATTATTGGTTATAAAATAGCTGTCAGCAAGTCGAAGATACGCATCATTTAACAATCTGTTATTATCTGTTCCTTCGGAGATAAATTTACGAAATTGAGTTATTGCATTTTCAAATCTTTCGATGTTGAAGTAAGCGTATCCCAAATCATAATATGCCTTATTATACTCCTTTAAAGAAAATGCTCCTGGCGTTATCAAAAATTTATTATATTTATTTATAGCTTTATCATAATTTCCCATTCTAAAATTAGCTTCAGCTATCCAATATATACACTGGGCATTAATAATGTTATTTTCAGGATATTGCATTGAACGTCTAAAGTAATTAATAGCCGTTTCATAGTCAGTATTATTAAACAATTCTATTCCTCTGTAGTAAGTAATACGTTGATAAGCTTTTCTTAGGTTTGGGGTATTTAGTTCAATTTTTTCCATTGAACTAATGGCATCTCTGTAATTGTTAGTTGTAAGATATAAGTCGATTAAATATTCATAAGCTTTATTAATTCTGGGAGAATTGGGGTATTTATCAATATACCTTTGAAATGATATTATAGATTCATTAAAAGGGCTATATGAAAGTTGATAAGCTAATTTTGCATAATTAAATAATGCGTCTTGAGTAATTTCTGGTATGAAATCCATTTCATAAGCAGCTTTAAATGCATTTATCGCAGATCTTTTGTTGCCGGTTTTGATATAACAATCTGCAAGTAAATAGTATGCATTTTGAGCCATTTTATTATCTCCGCGTATTATTCGCTCAAAATTTCTGATTGCATTTTCATAATCATTAATACTATAATAAGCATACGCTAATTGATAATAATCATCTTCCGTTATAGGGTCACGAGTTTTAGAGATATATTTTTCAAGGTATTCTATAGCTTTTTCATAATTACTTTGAGAGTAATATGCATCACCTATCAACCTGGCTATTTCGGCTTTTCTTCTGGGAGAAGCATCTTCCAAAAGTTGCGGAGCAATTTCCAGCAATTCGTTATATTTTTTTTGTTTATGATATATATGGGTTATGTAATATGGAACTATTGGTCCGAAATTATTATCATCTACTAACTTATTAAATGACCGTAAGGCTGTCTCATAATTTTCCTCTTCATAGGCTATGTGTCCATAATAATACTGTGCCGGATTATAATAAACGCTACTTTGGTCTTTAATATCAAAAAAATATCTTTTTGCAATATCATAATTTCCAATCATAAAATGAGAGTGCCCGTTTTTAAATCTAAAATCATTTCTTTGATTTTCATATATATCAAATCTGTCAACTCTATCATACCACTCCAATGCTTCTTCATAATTTCTGTTTCTATATTGCAAGTTTCCCATGTAGAATGCGGCAACTGATTGTTTTGGGTGTATTTTATGATTATTAATATAGTCAAGCAATAGCTTTTCAGCGTCTGGATGAAAAAGTTCAAAAGCACAAACTGCTTTATAATATTTTGAATTTATCATTATCTCAGATATATTCTCATCAAAACTATATTGATTTAATATATTTTGGAACTGTTTCATAGCAGCTCCATATTTTTCTTTAACGAAAAGTTCGCGCGCTAGTCTATAATCTGCATGAGGTTGGTCATGTATAGCTGTTTTTTGTGCTTTAATATTAAAGGACAAGAATAATACAAATAGAACTATAATATTTACTATTCTCATAAATATTTACTTTATCAAATAAGAATTTTTTGCTAATTTACTATTATTTAGGGTTATTTACGCCTAAAGACTTATTAACAAAACCCTGTTTTTTTCAACAATTAAAACTAAATTTTCTTAAAAATATAAAAAAGCAAGCCCATAAGCCGGGTTCTGTTTTATCCTGTCATTTATCTGGGAAAGGATTCACATCCTTCCTCTATCGGTCTACCCTCCGGAATTGTGCGAGCAACACTATATCCCCGGTATATTTGACCTTTCAAATCATAAGGTTTTCCCCCTTTTACAGTCACCTGCAAAAGCCGTGAGCTCTTACCTCACGTTTTCACCCTTACCACGAATAATACGTGGCGGTTATTTTCTGTGGCACTATCTCTCGGTTAAAAACCGGCTTCCCGTTAGGAAGTATGATGCTCTGTTTTGCCCGGACTTTCCTCCGCATTTTTTTAAAAAATGCAGCGACAGGTCGGCTTGCTTTTTTATTATTTATTTCTATAAAATAACACTTCTGTTGCTCCCATACCATAACGACTATAAGATGCGTCATAGTATTGAATACCATCTTCCGTTTTTAAATAATTTTCTATTTCTTTTTTTAAGACACCCTCACCAACACCATGAATGAAAACAATTTTTTTTAACCTCTCAATCTGTGCCTGGTCAATTGCTCTCTTAAAATAATCAAGCTGAATTTTTAACAACTCTTTACTATCTTTATTTGATGCATCATCAACAAGTTTATTTATATGAAGGTCAACTTCAGCTGTTTTGTCATCAATTTTATGCTTGTCAAGAAAAGTTTTAATTCTCACATCAGTTTTTTTTCTTTTTTCTTCAGTTGAATACTTCTCTTTTAACTCGTCAATATTTACAGGTTTAATATCTTGTGATGCATAAGGATTAAAAATCAAATCCTTTTTTAGTTTTAATTCAACAAATATTGCTTTATCATTTAATATTTTTCTATATTTAAAAGCATCTTCTTTATATGTTTTTACTGGTTTAAAATCAACAAATTTGCCAAATGGTTGCAACAATTCAGCTTTACCTTCTTTAAAAAATACCACTTGAACATAAGAGTTAACCCAATCTTCAATTTTTGATCTTTCAACGGAATCTAAAAATATTTTTGCTTCTGCCTTCAAAACTCCATTATTATAGCCGGAAAACTCACCACTTTTATTAAGAAAAAAACTATACTGAATTTGATAATCAGTATTATTTATTAAGTACAACTCTAAATCCCCTGCAAGGAAATCTTCTTTATTTTCAGGCACAACAGCAAAATATATGCCTTCATCAATTTCTTTTCTGCCTTCCGGGTTAAGTGGCAAAATTTTACTACTTGAATCAATAGTATCTTCTTCCTTATATGAAATCTCTTTAGTATAATTTTCCGGTTTAATACCCGAAATCAATATAAGATTTGCCACACTCGTTGGAATTTCAAATCCGTCTTCTATTTCAACATGAACAATGTTTTCATCAACAATTTTTCTAATTATGCCTCCACCTTTATCATCGATAAAACTGACGCGATCTCCAATTTTAAACTTCATAATTTTAAATTTTAACTTTGTAAACTTTAAATAAAACATTTTTTTTTACATCATATTACATGCTCTGTAATTTAATTTTTATAATTTTGAAAAAAATTTAAAAAAATACATTCTTAATTATTAATAAAAAATAAAATAACATATAAGATATGCCACTAACGAAAACAAAGCTATCTCCGCCAAATTTATCTAAATATGGGGTTATTGATGCAAAGGAAGTATATTACAATCTTTCTTACGACGAGTTATTCAAACACGAGACTGATTCATCATTAGAGGGTTACGAAAAGGGGTTTGAGACAAATTTAGGTGCTGTTGCAGTAGATACCGGGATATTTACAGGTAGAAGCCCTAAAGACAAATATATAGTAAAGGATGAAGAAACTGCAAATCAGATATGGTGGAAACAAGAAAATCGAAAAGGCTCTGACAATAAATCTATTTCGAAAGAAACATGGAATCATTTATTAGGGGTTTCACAAAAGGAGTTAAGTGGCAATAAGCTATACGTTATGGATGCTTTTTGTGGAGCTAACAAAAACACAAGAATTAAGATTAGAGTTATAACAGAGGTTGCCTGGGCTGCTCATTTTGTCAAAAATATGTTTATACGCCCCAGTGATGAAGAGTTGCAAAACTTTGAACCTGACTTTGTTATGCTTCATGCATGTAAAGCAACAAATGAGAACTGGGAGGAAATGAACCTAAACAGTGAAGTATATATAGCTTTTAATTTAACCGAACGTATGGCTGTTGTTGGAGGAACTTGGTACGGCGGTGAGATAAAAAAGGGTTTCTTTTCTGTAATGAACTACTTTCTACCTCTACAAAATATTGCTTCTATGCACTGCTCTGCTAACATGGGTAAGAATGGCGACACAGCAATATTTTTTGGTTTATCAGGTACGGGAAAAACTACTTTGTCAGCAGATCCTGAACGCTATTTAATAGGTGACGATGAGCATGGATGGGATAAAGATGGGATTTTTAATTTTGAAGGAGGTTGCTATGCCAAGTGTGTAGATCTTGATAAAGAAAAAGAACCGGACATTTATAAAGCTATAAAAAGAGATGCTTTATTGGAGAATGTGGTTTATAACCCTGAAAGCGGAGAAGTTGATTTTTCTGATACATCAAAAACAGAAAACACCAGGGTATCGTATCCATTATATCATATAAGAAATACTGTAAAACCTGTTTCAAAAGGTACACATCCGAAAAATATTATTTTTCTTACTGCTGATGCTTTTGGTGTTTTCCCACCTGTAGCAAAGCTAAGCAAAGATCAGGCTATGTATTATTTTCTAAGTGGTTATACAGCTAAGCTAGCAGGTACAGAAAGAGGAATAAAGGAGCCTATCCCTGCTTTTTCTTCAGCATTTGGAGCAGCTTTTCTCACATTACACCCTACTGTTTATGCTAAAGAGTTGGCTGAAAAAATGGAGGAAAACGGGTCAACAGCTTATCTTGTCAACACAGGCTGGATAGGTGGTGCATATGGTGTAGGGAAAAGAATAGGGATAAACGAAACACGAGAAATAATCAATGCTATACTTGATGGTTCAATTGATGAAGAAGATTATGAGATACTACCTCCCTTTGGTTTGCATATACCTAAGAATGTTAAAGGCGTTGACTCCGGAATTCTTAATCCTAAAAACACTTGGAAGTATGAAGCTTCGTATTTGAAACAAGCCGAAAAGCTAGCAGATAAATTTATTGAAAACTTTGAAAATTTTGCTGATACCGAAGAAGGTCAAAGACTAGTTGCTGCAGGACCACAAAATAAATTTATGAAGCAATATTACGGCTATTATCAAAATAAAATCAAAAACCTTGAAGATAAGCACAAAGAAGAAATTCACAGATTAAAGGATCAAATTTATATTTTGCAAAATTCTTTTAGTGAATATATCTCTTTCAATTCCATTAATTCTGATTATAAAAACAGACCTCTAAAAAGACATGTTCCCGTAATTTCATGGTTTAAAAGTGAAAATAACAGTAAATCTGATGAATGCCATGAAGCTGTTATTAGCCTTTTGGAAAATGCAGGATTTAAACTATGTAGCCTAGAAAAAAGTGAGCATGGTTATAATGAGTATATTACCCGTTCTAATGAAGACCTTACGACAAATCAAGTTAATGAAATTATTGATGAATTAGGGAGTGCTTTCGGCTATGAAAATTATGAAAATAATAAATATGCTGAAGATCGAAAAAAGCTTATCGAAGCGACTAAAGATATAAGCCACTTTATTATAAAAATAGGCTCGGTAATTATCATTAAAAAGAAAGACAGCTTCGGGAGATCAGAGTTATTTTCAATAAAAGCTTCAATTTCAGGATTAATACATATTGATAAAAACCCGGCTCTGATTAATAACCCGGAAAAATTACTGGAAGAGATTAATACTTTTTAATTTTTTTGTATATTTGTAGTAAAGTCGGTAACAGGACTTAATAAATCGTTAACCTTTTCTCTCTGCTTGCAAAATAGAAAAGGACTGTTGCCGGCTTTTTGTATTTTGGCATATTTCTGTAACAAGTAATTCTTAGAGCAAAACGAAAAGCTTTTTGTTTCACGCAAAACCCACAAAACAAAATATATAGGAAGGTCGCTAAATAAAAAATATGATATTTAAAATCATTTCCGGCAATTATTAAACCAAAATAATTACGAATCTTTTTTTTATAAAACTTTAAAAACTAATTATTAAGCATAACCGGCATAACGAGCATTAGAATATCTTCGCCTTCGTCATCATTATCCATAGGAATAATTAATCCTGCTTTATTAGGTTCAGACATTTCAATTCTAATCTGCTCTGAATTTACATTGTTTAACATATCCAACATAAATTTGCTATTGAAAGCTATCTCAAGGTCTGAGCCTTCATAATTACAAGAAAGTCTTTCAGTGGCTTCGTTTGAATAATCAATATCTTCGGCTGACAATATTAATTCACTGCCTGCAATTTTAAATATTATTTGATAAGTAGATTGACTTGAGAACAACGATACCCTCCTGATTGCATTAGTAAAGGGAACTCTGTCAACAATCATTTTATTAGGATTGACATCCGGGATAACAGAAGTATAGTTAGGATACTTGCCTTCGATAAGACGGCAAGTCATTATAATATTTTTATATACAAACCTTGCATTCTTTTGATTATATTCAATATCAACAGCCTCTTCATCGTCAATAAGAATATTTTTTAATTGATTTAAAGGTTTTTGTGGCAAAATAAATGACGCTTCCTCTTCAGCTTTAATATCGGTCCTGCGGTATCTAACAAGCTTATGAGCGTCTGTTGCAACAAAAGTAACATTATCAGTATTGAGTTCACAATAAATTCCTGACATTGCAGGTCTGAGCTCATCATTCGTGGCAGCTGTTATTGTTTTAGATATAGCATTAGCAAGCACTTTAGAGTTAATTGAGATTTTTGAAGGTTCCTCAATCGGGACTGCTCTGGGATATTCTTCTCCACTTTGTCCAACAAAACGATACTTCCCTTCACCAACAGTCATTAAAACATTATAGCTTGATAAATCAACTGTAAAGCTGACAGGAACATCAGAAAAGGTTTTTAATGTATCAAGCAATATTTTGGCAGGAATAGCAACACTACCATCTTCTTCACTCATTTCGAGGTTAATTCTCGTTTTCATTGTTGTTTCAAGGTCAGAAGCAGTTATGCTCAATTCATTGCCTTTCAGTTCAAACAAAAAATTATCAAGAATAGGTAAAGTATTGTTTGTGCTAAGCACACCACCAACAGCCTGTAACTGTTTCAATAACACCGAACTAGAAACGATAAACTTCATAATTATTTCTTTTTTAAAAATTAGAGGACAAATATACGGTTTTATTAAAAACAAATATCTTTTTTATATAGTTTTTTTATAACAAAATATTAACAAATAAATTAAAAACTACAATAAAAGTTTTTAATTTTGAAGCATAATTAAAAAGTAATAAATTTTAACCAACTAAAACGTCAATGCAGCGCAAGTTTTTAAGAAACCTTATTTTTTTGCTGTTCGTTAACTTGATGATAAAGCCATTTTGGCTTTTAGGCATTGATCGTACGGTTCAAAACACTGTTGGAGCTTCAGAGTACGGTTTTTATTTTGCAATATTCAATTTTTCTTTTCTTTTTAATATTCTTTTGGATTTAGGTATTACAAACTATAACAACAAAAACATAGCACAAAATAATCAGTTGTTAAAAAAACATTTATCAAACATTATTGTATTAAAGTTGCTTCTTTTATTGTTGTATGCAGTTTTTACTTTTGGAAGTGCTTTTATCATAAATTATAGCCGTGAGCAAATGATATTATTAGTTTTCCTTGGGCTAAACCAGTTTTTAACAAGTTTTATTTTATATCTAAGATCTAATCTTGGGGGGCTACATATGTTTGTAACAGACAGCATAATGTCTGTTTTAGATAAGCTTTTAATGATAATAGTATGCGGATTATTGCTTTGGGGTAATATTATTGGAGAGTTTAAAATTCAATATTTTGTTTATGCACAAACATTAGCTTATTCATTAACTGCTTTCACGGGCTTATCAATTTTATTTAGAAAAGTCAAGACCAATTTTTTGAGACTTAGCTGGAATCGCCCATTCTTTATAATGATACTAAAACAAAGTTTACCTTTTGCTCTACTTGTATTATTGATGTCGTTTTATAACCGGCTGGATAGCGTTATGTTGGAGAGGCTTTTGGTTGATGGGGCTAAATACTCGGGCATTTATGCTTCGGCATATAGATTATTAGATGCTACAAACATGATAGGTTTGCTTTTTGCGGTTTTGCTTTTGCCAATTTTTGCAAAAATGTTAAAACAAAAGCAATCTATTGAGAAATTAACAAAGCTGTCATTTACTTTAATAATAACCCCTGCAATAATTATTGCTACTTCAGCTTTTTATTACAGCTCGGAAATAATGGAACTATTATATACAAAGCATATTGATGAAACGCAGATTGAGTACGCACTTCGTATGGAAAAATCTTCTTCTGTTTTTGGAGTATTAATGATAAGTTTTTGTGCTATAGGGTCAACTTATGTTTTTGGAACTTTAATGACCTCCAACAACAATCTTAAATATCTAAATATTGTTGCTTCATGTGGTATGTTATTAAATATATGCCTGAATCTTATACTAATTCCTTCATTACAAGCATACGGTTCAGCAATATCAACACTTTTTACTCAGCTACTTGTTGCAACTATTCAAATATTTATTGTTGCAAAAATATTCCATTTTAATAAAAACTACTTATTGTTATTAAAACTTGTTGTTTTTGCTACTAGTATGATAGCTATAAGCAAGTTTTCACTTCATTTGCCTTTTGAGTGGTACATATCATTTTTAATGGTAATAATAAGTGGTATTTTATTATCAATACTTATTAAACTTGTAAGCTTAAAGAATCTATATGCTATCTTTAATCAAGAAGATTAGAAGCAATAAATATTTATCCGAATTATTATTAACAAAATAATCCGGATAAACATTTATTGTGATTAGTTTTAAAAACCAAAAAATTATCTAAAAAATATTATAAAAATTGTTACTCAACAATCTGAATTCTTTCATTAACGACTCCTTTAACAGTTTCAATTTGCATGAAATAAAAGCCGGTTCTGATTTCAGATACATTCAGCTCAATATAAGAATCATTAACTTCTTTATCGCTAACAACTTGTCCGCTAACATCAATAATTTTAATATTTTTAATCTCAATATTGGATGAAACTGTTATTTTACTTGATGCAGGATTTGGATACAAAGCTAATTCATTATGAATACTATGCTCATCAGCAGATACTTTTTCTTCACTAAACACTGCCGTAAGTGTAACATCAAATGAAGGCATTTGATACTCAAAAATTGAATCACTACTTATACTATTACCAAAAAGATCTTTCCAGTGTATAAACTCAAATCCTCTATTTGGTTCAGCTTTAACAGTCTGTTCAGAATGTTCATAATAAATTCCACCTCCATTTAATTTTCCACCATTATATGGTTCAGAATTGAGAATTAACATATAAGACTCATACTCTACTTCTTCAAAATTAGCTACTAAGGTAGTATTTTCAGCCGGCATAATAAAATTAAAGCTATCATCATTACTAATGAAATCACCCTCTATATCTGTCCAATTAATGAATTCAAATCCTTCATTTTCTGATGCAGTTACTTGCACCTCTTCATTTTCAAGATATTCTCCTCCACCTTCAACAGAACCACCATCTTCAGGTTCAGCAATTATCGTAAGGCTATAATACTCTTCTACAAGAGATAAAATCACCTTTTCAGTTATATCGGTATCAGAAATAATAACTTCACCATTTTCTTCATGAAAACCATCAGCAGATACGCTATATTGATGAGTTCCCGGCTCAATATTTTCAAAAACATAATCTCCGAGAGCATTAGAGACTTCATTTAAAGTTACTACTGCATTTAAAACAGGATCATCTTCATTATCAACTATATCAAAAGTAACTATATACGTTTCTGACTCTAAAACTACATTTATTGAGATATCATCATTTACAATTACATTATCTTCAACAGTATTATAGCCTTCTTTTTCAACTCTATAAGAGTAAAAGCTTGCTACAACATCTTCAATCTCAACTTCACCGTCAATATTTGTAGTATATTCTTCTTCATCAAATGTTATTTCAGCTCCTTCTACTGGATTTCCATCATGACTTACATAAAAAGTGACTGTATATTCATCATCTTCACCTTCGTGCAGAACTACGTTTTCAGTAATATCCTGGTCAACAACTTCCAACTCATCAAAAACTGTAATATAGCCATCTTTAGAAACGCTATAATTATAAATACCGGGCAGAACATCCTCTATTAAATATTCTCCTTCATCATATTTAACACCATCAAATAGGACAACTGCGTCTGTTATTGGATTAGTACTTTCATCAACAACATCAAAAGTCACATTATGTCCTGCTCCATCAGTTATTTCAAAATCTATTTCAACTATTTCAGAGACGCCTGTAGTATATACAGATTGAACACCTGCTGTATAATTACCTGCTAATAATTCGGTGAATAAAAACTCTTCACCTGTTATTTCGGGTTCTATCAAGTCATCATTAAGATAAACATTAAACCCTTCAAAAGATAAGATATCATATTTATTTTTTTGAGGATTCCCGGCATACATTGGATTATCTATACTATTTCCTGCAACAGGTTTATTCTTATTATCCGAATATTTATCATTTTTTGTAGAATTATAATTAATTTCTCCTTTATCAATTCCATGGCCACGCAGTAAAAAATTAAGTTCAAAATCCCAATTTTCTATTGGTGTAAAATTTGAGCCCGGGTCAGCAATATTAAAAATAGCAAACTGAGTATTTGGAGTAAATTCATAAGGCTCTCCGGTTCCATTATCTGTTGCAAGAGCTAAATATCCATCATAACTGACTCCGATAAAAAATCCATCAGGCGCATCAATTGGTTCAGGGAACTCATATAAATTCCATTGATTATCTGTATTTGAAACATTTTCAGCTGTATAATAAACATTATTTCTATCAGGCATTCCACTACCATCAAGTCCAAGCACCCACAAATTAACATTTTCGTGTGGTCCATCAGCACTCGTTAGGTACCATGTCATTTCGAAGAGTTTAGCTTCATTATGATGTACTGCCCCCATAACACTATTAATGTTTCCTGAAGGAAATCCAAGTTCATCAACAACAACTCCATCATCATATCTAAATTCATCTTTATTATTCCACGAGAACAATGCTTCTCCTTTATCTTGTTCATCAACATTAACTTCAAGATTATACGGAGGTGTTATAATATCACTCATAAACACCTCTACCGTCTTTTCACTACTTACAACTGAAAAGTTAACAGTTTCTAATTCATAGCCAGATGCTGTAACTTCAGCTGTATATCCCCCTTCTGATAATTCCATAGTTACAACTCCATTTTCGTCTGTTGTTCTACTTATGCTTTCAACACTCACATTTGCATTTTCAATTGGTGTTTCATCTGGAGAATCTTCTTTTACAACAAATGTTACTGTATTTGGAGCATATTGTAATGCTGCTAATATATCAAGTGCTCCTGATCCTAATAATCCATCAAAGTCAGGATTTTGATCATAAATATCACTTCTTGCAGAATTAACAATTCTATTCCAAAGCTCTTCATTAGTCATCTCTCCATAATTATTAGATATTATAAGTGCTGCTGCACCTGAAACGTGTGGGCAAGCCATTGATGTTCCTGACAAGAAGGAATATTCATTAGTTATATCGGTAGAAGCAACATTTGTTCCGGGAGCAATTATATCAACCCAATTACCATAATTAGAAAATCCGGAGCGAACTCCTCTGTTATCATGGGCAGCAACAGCCATCGCACCTGAGTATGCTGCGGGGAATGTTTGAGTGCTTGTATTATCATTGCCGGCTGCAAATATTGTTATTCCGCCATCCAAAGCAGTACCTCCACCTTCGGCATTAAAATAATCAATGGCAGTCATAAGAGAACCCGGCATACTGGTTCCAACCGACCAACTGTTTTGTGATATGGCAGCTCCATTATCAGCAGCATAAGTAAAAGAAACCATACCTGATAAATCACTATCAATTATATCAATACTCATTAATCTTACACCGTCATCACTACCACTTCCTCCTGCTAATCCGGCAACACCTATTTCGTTATTAGAAACTGCAGCCACTGTTCCTCCAACATGAGTTCCATGTTGAGCAGGAGTAGTGCTGATTCCTTCAGGACCAATATCAGGCCACATATTGCCAACAAGATCTTCGTGGTCAAACTGCATTCCGTTGTCAATAATTGCAACCAAAACATCAGAATTACCTTTTTCTATCTCCCAGGCAGCTTCAGTATTAACATCCCAGCCGGAAATCCCGTTTTGACCACCAATTTCCTGCCCTGTATTATTAAAATGCCACTGATTAGCAGGATAATAAATATCATCAGGAACCCATTTTGATCCTTCTTCGCCAATTTTTATTGGTTTATAATCAATCGGCTCAATTAATCTTTTGATAAAAGCGGGTTCTGCCGTTTTAACCTCCTGAAGTTTATCAAAATCCTTAATAACAGATATAACATCTGTTTTAGAATCTACCTTCAGTTCATACCATAAATGAAGTCCCCACTCCCTATGTCTTTCTTTATATCTAAGCGACGCTTCCGATATTTTATAAAGATCATCCAACATAGGTTTATACTCATAAACACCATGTTTTTTATTTAACTTATCAAGAACAGGAATACCCGTTTTTAAATAATCATCTTTGGTTGATTGAAAACCAATTTTATCAATACTTTTTTCAATATCAGAATTAAACTGAACTCTGATTAAACCTTTTCTGTATGAATCTTTAGATAAATTATCAAGATCCAAAGTATAATCAATGTTAAAAGAATTATTTTCCCCACTACTTGTCTGAGAGTTTAAAGGAATCTGGAAGTTAATAATTAAGGAAATTAAAAAAATAAGCAGAGTAAATTTAGTACATTTCTGCTTTAAAAATTTAAAAAATATATTATTTTTCTTAATACTGTAAATATATATCATAAGCTAAATTTTTTGTAATTATTGAATTTATAAAAAAAAATATTTATATAGTCAATAACAAAGTAACTGTTTTTTTTGTTCAAAACCATACGAAATATGTTAAAAAAACCAAAAAACTTAATTACTAATCATAAACAATTTAAAAAACAGCAACTTATATATCAGGAAAGATTTAATTAATAATAAGCAGTCAACTAATTATTATCATCATGAGTATTCAAGTGTTTTATACCAACCAAATTAT
>PWLF01000054.1 GCA_003559475.1 Bacteroidales bacterium | reverse complement strand
TTATTACTTTAAGTTTTGCAAATTTTATCAAAAATATTTTGATTAACCAAATAAAAATGAAAAAAATTACTAACAGACAGCTAATATATTGTTTTTTAGTCGATTTCGAGCCTTATTGGCTCAGGGATTTCTCTTTCAGGGTTTCGCGCATCTACGTTATGATGATAAACCCATTTTCCATTATTAAAATGAAGCCCATTTGAAACATCTGTTATAGGTTTATAAAATTGATAATGACCTTTTAATGATTCATCAATCGGATCTATTTCTTCAAAAACAATCATAATTTTTTCTTCATCAAAATTGCTGTGACCTAAAAAAGGAAAAACTTTATGATAATTTAATTGCATATAAACTCTTGCAGAAAAACTAAATATTATTCTATAATTCTCATTGAACTTATCATCAAAAATTTTGTCTCCGAAAATAATTCCTTTTTCAGAACAAATCACAAGTGGTTCTATTAATCTTTGCCTTATTATAGGGGAGTTGCCTCTCCAACCCAATAGTGTATAATAATCCTTTCCGTTGTATTCATTATGAATTAATTCATAATAATATGCTCCATACCAGTTTTTTGGACAAAGTTTTTTGTTTTCCGGCAATTCAATATTTGCAGAAATATCATTTAATTCAATAATTTTTATATTGAATTCATCACTGTTATTTTTCTTTTCTTTAATTTGAATTATTCCAAAATATTCATAGTATCCATTGGTTAAAGGTATTTCCCATGTGAATATTTTTAAAAGTTTATCATTGGATTGTAATACTGAAACAGCTTCTAATGAATCAAAAGGATGTTTTATGGAACCCGGCTTGTTCAGGGTTTCTATAAGTTTGTTTTGAAAATTTTGATTAGTTTTTAATCTTTCCTTATTGTTACTTTTTTGTAATATTGATAGAGATTTATTATTTAATTTCTTTTCAAGTTTGTAAAAGTCGGTTTTGTTATTAGGATAACTGTTTATGCAAAAAAATAAAAGAAAAGTATTTATTATAATAATCTTATGTAAATATTTTATTTTAAATTTAGCCATCATAAAACAATAATTATAAGTTGTGAAAAAACAAATATAATAATTTAACTTAAAAAATAACGTGATATAATTTAAAAAATGATTAAAGTGTTAAAAAAATAGCAATTTGTTAATTAATATTACCTTTATGCTTTTAATATGTTTAAAATAGAGTAAAATACTAATTTTATCAAAATTATTTTTAATATGGACTTAAATAGGAGAAAGACAGCTTTTGTTAAGTTAGGAAGCATGCTTGAATCTTTTGTTAAAGGGAAGCTTAATGATAATTCTAAAGTTAAGTTTCTTAATAAAAAGATAGGTCAGGCGCATAAAATAAACCCTTGGTTTGATAGAAATAATGTTATAAATGCTTTTTTGGGCATTAGTTACATGCTTAAAGAAGAGAAAGTTGATGCCTGGCTAAATAATTATGAAAAACAGCTATCTTCAGTATTCAATAAAAAAAACGTAGCTGTGATAATGGCAGGGAATTTGCCATTGGTTAATTTTCATGACTTTTTATGTGTGCTAATAACCGGGCATAGTTTTACAGGAAAACTTTCTTCAAATGATAAAGTGTTGCCTGTTGCAGTTTCAGAGTTACTTATAGAAATTGAACCTGAGTTTAGAAATAAAATTAATTTTACTGAAGAAAGATTAACTGATTTTGATGCTGTAATTGCAACCGGAAGTGATAATACTTCAAGGTATTTTGATTATTATTTTGGCAAATACCCGAATATTATTAGAAAAAATCGTAGTAGTATTGCTATTTTAGATGGAAAAGAGGATGATGATTCATTAAAAGCATTATCAGAAGATATGCTAAAATATTATGGAATGGGTTGTAGAAGCGTATCTAAAATTTTTATACCGGAAGATTATTCATTTGAAAGGTTTTTTGAAAATATGCAGTCATGGGAGAATATTATTGACTTTTATAAATATAAAAACAATTACGATTACTATAAAGCTATGTTTTTGGTTAATAAAACTCCTCATTTGGATAATGGCTTTTTACTGCTTAAAGAAGATACAGGATTATTTTCACCTTTATCTGTTTTGTATTATCAGAAATATTCTAAAAATGAAGAGTTTACTGCTTTTATATCTAAAAATAATGACTCAATTCAATGTGTTGTTGGTAATATATCTTTAAAAGAAAATTTTAAACAAAGAGTTATACCTTTTGGGTTATCACAATACCCTGAAGTTTGGGATTATGCTGACAATATTGATACAATGGAGTTCTTGTCAAGTATTTAATTCTTTGAATAAATCTTTTAGTTTGCAGGTTCTATATGAATTGAGATATGGGTTTTTTCACCATATTTTTTAATATATTTTTTTTCAAGAACAACGGTTATGTCGTGAGCTTTTTGAACATTTAGATTTTTATTAACCCTTATGTGAATATCTATCGCAATATTTGCGCCAATTTTTCTTGTTTTCAAATTATGCGGGTCAAAAACACCATCGGTTTCGGATGCTATTTTAAGAATCTCTTGTTCTGTCTTTTTTGGTAATGATGTTTCAATTAGTTCTGATGCAGATTCTTTTAAAATTTTCAAACTTACTTTGAATATAAAGAAGCTTACTATTAAAGCTGCTAAGGGGTCAAGAATCGTCCATTTTGGTCCTAAAAATATAGCTCCTCCTATACCTGCCAAAGTTCCCAATGAGGAATAAACATCTGTTCTATGATGCCATGCATTTGCTATTACGACTTTGCTGTTTATTTGCTTTCCTTTAATCAGAGTATATCTGTATATTATTTCTTTTATAATAATTGATGCAATTGCTGCATAAAGTGCAATCTTTCCCGGGCTATCAATATATCCTTCTTTTAAATATTCGTATATTTTATAGCCGCCGGAATATAAAATACCTACTCCTACTATAATTAAAACTATTCCGACAAAAACTGTGGCAAGTGTTTCGACCTTTCCATGACCGTATTTGTGGTTTTGGTCACTTGGCTTTGATGCTACTTTCAGACTACCTATAACGACAAGGTCAGTGGAAAAATCGCTTATAGAATGTACCCCATCAGCAATCATAGCAGAGCTTCTACCTAAGAAACCTGCTAAAAGTTTAAAAATTGTCAGTATTAGGTTAGTAAAAAAACCTATCCATGTTACCTTTCTGGCAACTCTTGATTGTTCTTTTTCCATATAAACAGGATTAACCGCCGAAGTCGTCCATATCAATATTCTCTTCAGGCACGCCTAAGTTGTCAAGCATTTCAAGAACAGCGTCGTTCATTATTGGTGGCCCACATAGGTAGTATTCAACTTCCTCGGGCTCAGGGTGTTTAGAAAGATAATTGTCCTGAACTACCTGATGTATAAAACCTGTATATCCATCCCAGTTATCCTCTGGTAAAGGCTCAGATAAAGCAATATTAAATTTAAAGTTTGGAAATTTCTTTTCAATTTCAATAAACTCTTTTTCATAAAATATCTCTCTTTTAGAGCGAGCTCCATACCAGAAAGATACTTTTCGTTTAGTTTTTAGAGTATGAAACAAATGGAATATATGCGATCTTAATGGAGCCATACCGGCACCTCCACCAATATATACCATCTCTTTTTCAGTGTCTTTTATAAAAAATTCTCCGTAAGGACCGGAAATAGTAACTTTATCACCGGGCTTGCGGGAAAATGTGTATGTTGAACATATTCCAGGATTAACTTTTTTAAATTGCTTTTTCTTATTATCCCATGGAGGTGTTGCAATTCTTATATTTAATTTGATTATATTTCCTTCAGCAGGATGATTAGCCATAGAATATGCCCTGTATGTAAGTTCAGGGTTTCTCATTTTTAAATCCCATAGATTCATATTATCCCAATCATCACGAAACTCTTTTTCAACATCAATATCTTTAAAATCAATTTCGCCGGGAGGGACATCTATTTGTATATAACCGCCCGGTTTAAAGTCAAGGTTTTCTCCTTCGGGTAGTTTTACCACAAACTCTTTAATAAAAGTTGCAACATTTTTATTTGAAATAACTTCGCACTCCCATTTTTTAATTCCAAATATTTCCTCCGGTACTTTTATTTCCATGTCTTGTCGAACTTTTACCTGGCAGGCAAGTCGCCACTTATTAAGTATTTCTTTACGTGTAAAATAACCGACTTCTGTAGGTAAAATATCTCCCGTGCCTGACAGTACCTGACATTTGCACATAGCGCATGTTCCTCCTCCTCCACAAGCACTTGGTAAATAAATTTCATTTTCAGAGAGAGTTGTTAGTAAAGTGTTTCCGGATTCAATATTCAGGTCTTTCTCATTATTAATGTTTATTTTAACCGGTCCGCTTGGAACTAGCTTAGATCGGGCGTATAATAATAAAGAAACTATTGCAAGTATAATTGTTAAAAAAACTATTATACTTAACAAAATAATTAAACCACCTCCGCTTACTTCTAATAAAATCATGTTTGTAATATGTTTTTAATCGTATTTATTCAATTTTTTGAAAATTATATAAATTTTATAACTCAATTCCCATAAAACTCATAAAAGCAATGCCCATTAAACCTGTTATTATAAATGTTATACCCAATCCTCTTAATGGAGCGGGGATATTAGAATATCTTATTTTTTCTCTTACTGCTGCTATACCGACAATAGCCAGAAAAAAACCAATCCCACTCCCTAACCCGAATATTGTTGCTTCACCAATGTTGGCATAATTCCTTTCTTGCATAAAAAGAGAAGCTCCTAAAATAGCACAATTCACGGCTATCAAAGGAAGAAAAATTCCTAAAGAACTATATAAAGTTGGACTAAACCTTTAAATAATCATTTCAACAAGCTGAACCATTGATGCTATAATAGCTATAAACATAATAAATGTTAAAAATGATAGGTCAACTCCTTCAAACCTTGGGCCTAACCAAGATAAAGCTCCTCTGCTCAAAAGAAAATTATCTATTAAATAGTTTATTGGAACGGTTATTCCTAAGACGAAAATAACAGCAACCCCTAACCCGGCGGAGGTCTTTACTGTTTTTGAAACGGCAAGATATGAGCACATGCCCAAAAAATAGGCAAACACCAAGTTATCTACAAATATTGACCTGACAAAAATATTTATTAAATCTTCCATAATTTTATTTATTTTTTTTTAAATAAAACAACTCTTTAATGATTGTTTTTTAACTAACATCAACAAGTTCTTTATCTCTGCTCCTGTGTACCCATATAATTATACCTACTGCAAACATTGCCATTGGTGGCAAAATAAACAATCCGTTATTCTCATATCCAAAATCATAAAAAGATTGCGGGATTACCTGGTAACTCATAAGTGTACCTGAACCAAACAACTCTCTTATAAATCCAACTGCTATCAATACTGAAGCATAACCCGCAGCATTACCTATACCATCTAAAAAAGAAGGCCATGGCTTATTATAAAGTGCGAATCCCTCTAATCTTCCCATAATAATACAGTTGGTAATAATAAGTCCTACAAATATTGATAGTTGGCGACTAACATCATACATTCCGGCCTTAAGAACTTGGTCAACTATAATAACCAGTGATGCTATAACGGTTAACTGAACTATAATTCTTATTCTTGAAGGAATAGTATTTCTTAAAAGAGATATTATTACGTTAGCCAGACCCATAACAGCTACAACAGATATTGCCAAAACCAAAGAAGGCTTTAGTTGAACAGTTACCGCTAAAACCGAACATATGCCCAATACCTGAACAGTTATTGGATTATCCTTACCTATAGGGTTAGTAAGAAGTTTTTGATTTTTGTATGAAAATAATTGTTCTTCCTTATTGTTTTGATTATTGCTCATAAGATTATTGTTTATCAAAATATGGTTTATAAACTTTTATTCCCTCATATAACATGTCTTCTAACCCGTTGCATGTTGCCGTACCTCCTGTAATCGCATCTACTTTATGAGGGTTATCCCTTGGTGCGCCACCTTTAATAAGATTAATAGAAATATAATTCCCTTCTTCATCAAATATCTTTTTCCCTTTAAACTGATTTTCAAAATCCTTTTCTGCAATTTGAGAACCAAGCCCGGGAGTTTCGCTTGCATGATCAAAGTTAGCTCCGCCAATAGTATTAAAATCAGATTTAAGACTTATGTACCCCCATATAGGACCCCATAATCCTGCACCTCTTAATGGTAATATATAATATTTTTCATCGTCAACTTTTGCAATGAATAAAGGAAGTAGCCTTTCTGTCAAATCTTTACGAATTTCATCTTGTAAATCCACCTCAAAAGCATCTCCTTCAACCTCTTCTCCTTTATAATCCAACACTTTTGTGTCTATTATATAATCATGGAAAATACTTTCAGACTCTCCTCTCTCTACTTCAATATTTATTGTGGCAAGAATGTTTTGCATCTTTTCTAAACGCATATTCCTTTCCTGAAATGGTTGAAGAAAGGTTGCTAAAAGTGATAATACTAATGCAACTACAACAACCATAGCTGAAGCATATAAAAATATATATTTATTACTGTTAATATTTAAATTGAACATCTTTTTTAATATTGAAATTAAAGTTTTTGTTTATTTAATTTTAATCTTTTCATCCTTCTTCTGATATTAGCTTCAATAACAT
>PWLF01000106.1 GCA_003559475.1 Bacteroidales bacterium | reverse complement strand
ATTAAAATCCGATTTTTATCTATCATATCAATCATCTTTTTGCTCTTTTGTTAATAAAAAACAAAAGATATTAAACTTTTTAATATGGATACTTTTCGATTAACAGAGTGGATACTTTTCGGTTAATATATACACCTTCTTACTAAATCTTTTCAATAAGTTCGGTTTTAATTAACTCATATGCTTTGCTTTGGTCATATTGTACACCTGGTCTTAACAAAGCATAAATGTCACCTTCAAAATCCGGATCTTCTAACTTTTCTTCCATGTTCAGTATGAATTGCTTTTGTGTAGGTGGCTTGTCAACAGAAAATGCCATATATTCTTTGTAACATTGAACTAGTTTTTCGTTGTCTAATTTCAAATTACTCAAAGCGTGGTACAAGTCAAACAGATCACGACCTCTTTTTCTTTGATAAAGTGCTCTGAGCTTTGTTGCGAGTATCTCTTCTTCCTCAAAAGAAATGAGTTTGCATGAACCATTCGCCCAAGAGTTATCTACTGAATGTTCAATAGCATTATATCCCAAAACTGAAAAATGTTCTTTACAATTAATCTCAATTTTTAGACGGAGATTAATTACAGGAGGTATTTCAGATTCAAAACGGTAAATCAACGTGTTGTTATTCGCTTTTTGCTTCACAATAGGTTTTCCTAAGAAGCTAAGTTGTTTTCTGATTGCTGATATTGTATCTTTTATCGGTTCAGCATTTATTTGAACTAGGTCAATGTCTTCCGAATACCGCACCTGTGGTTTAAGAAAAAGTTTATGCAATGCTGTTCCCCCTCTGAAGGCTAATCTTTCTTGAAGAAACTGATCAGAAAATAACTGTAGTAATGCTTTTTCAATAATCAAATCCTGCTCTACTTGTCCATCTTCAGGCCAAGGTGCAAATTCTTTCCATTCTTCTATGTATCTCCTTGGTAGCATTAAAAGTCGAGTATAGTATTTTCAATTATTTTCCATTTTTCGTTTTTCCGGCCTGTTCTTTTTTTATGTGCAAGTGAAAGTGGAAGTTCTTTTGAACTTTGGCTCATGAATCCGATAAGAGAACTGGAAAGTTTTTCACTTTCTAACTTATCAAGAAGAAAACCTAATCTCTGAACATTTGGTTTTTTTTGAGTTTTGGCAGTTTTTAAGAGAAAAGAAGGCTTTATTCTTTCCGTCAATTCTTCAAGAATTGGTAGGATTCTGTTCAATCCACCAATTCTTTTATGATATTGAACAAGGTCGAAAGCAGTCAGTTCCGGTGACGAAACGTTCAAATATCCTACCTCTGTTTTCTTTTCAATAATCTGATTTTGTTCCCATTCATTTTTAGTAAAAAAACTAATAGCAAGTTTTTGATTGTTAATTTTGCGCAAGGCAGGTCTTTGAGTCATTAATTGGAATTCCATAGGTTGTTGGTGTCCGGCACCATGTAAAGCAGCAGCGGAAAAAAGTCCAACATAGTATTTCCTGTTTAAAAAATCCATCATATCATTTATGAAAAGTGTGGGAGGTACCATGCCTCGGTTTGAGTATTGAGGAGGAATGATTACATAGAATTCTTTTCGAACTTGTGCTAGTTGGTTTTTGTTTTTTAGTCTGAATATTTTTTGAAGAATAGCCTTTTCAGAGATATCAAATCTGGATTTCAACTCATCTAATGTCACTGAGTATCTACCTTTTGATTGTATCTCAGTTAGATATTTTTCAACGTAGTTATATGTAAGGTTTCTTTTCATTATTTTGTTTGCACAAAGCTACACTTTTTGTAGTTAATTACAAATATAAATTAAATATCTTTTCGAGCGTTGGCAAAAAAATAGCTCTTTTGGTTTTTCAGGGTCTGGTTTTGGTGTCGGCAAAAACCAAATGTGCTATTTGTGTGTTGGCTCTTTTCAGTATGCCGAACAACTCGATTATAAACGCTACAACATCTCATCAAGCCACCAAAGCATCCTTGTATTGACGCTACAAATATTTCGTTTTATTTTTATAAACCCTCATTCAAAAACATATATTTACCAAAAGCAAATATAACCAAAAATTCCAATTAATCCTAAATTCACAAAAAAACAACCCATTAAAACACTCCCTCAAAACCCCACCGCCACACAGCAAACCTTTAACTGATGATTTAACATTGCGAAAAAATGGTGAAAAGCTTTTGCGAAAAATTGATGATTTTTATTTGCAATTTACAGTAGAATATGAATTTTCAAATAATACATGTCTTTACTAGAACTGCTCATCGTGGTGGCGTGAGATGCTCTCCCCCATCAGTTATAACTGGCGGGGCAGTCTACTTGATTACCTGCCAGCTGTTTTTTCATTTTGTCCTGTATAAGTTATAGATGGTATTGTATGATAATTATCCTTTTTCCAAAATCTTAATAAGAAATCAATATCTTCTAAGTATTTTTTTCCAACACCTTTTGTAAAAAATGACAACTTAGTCTTACAATTATCAATGCAGTACATAACCAATTCTATTGATAAACTTTCATCCATCAATAAACGCATCACATGTTCTTCGCTATCTTCTTCTTTAAAGTATGGATTTGATGACATTGGAAATGCTGAATTAACAGCCAATGCGATTTCGCTTCCGCTATTTGGATTGAAGAAAGCCAATCCTGTTTCTGACACTTCGGAAAAATCTTTATGCGTATTATTTGTGCCAAAAAAACCATCATTTCTCGATCTTTGTTTTGCCTCTTTAATTTCTTTTTCAGATAGATTTAAAGTATTATTAAAAAATTCTATGTATCCTTTATAAAATTCATCAATTCTCACTGATGGTAAAAATGCAATCTGTGAGCCATTATTAAAATCTTTAAATGCTGATAATTGTTTTTTTAGCATCTCATCTGTCTCTTGTTTTTGATGGTCTAAAAAATTGACAGCCATTCTGCTCTCCAATGAATTCTTTTCATCAAGTATTAAATCAGGATTAAATGGTTGTTGGAAAAACACACCAGAAAACCACCATTCATCTTTCCACATTACAATACCCATAAATAAAATTGTATCCAACTCTTTCAAAGTTTGTAAATGGTCAAAAGATTTCTTTGTTAGATTAAATTTTTTACCGGAAGCAATATGCTCAATAAAGATATTGTTTTTGTCTTGTCCTTTATATAAGAAAAATCCTTGTATTTTTTTCGAGATAGCCAGAAAGTCTTTATTTAGAAGATGATTTGTGCCTAAAATTTCAGAAACCCATTCTTTACCTTTTAAGGCAAGTAATCTGGTATGAGTTTTATGGAGTGTTCTATCTCTATTTTCATTAAGGAACATTGTTACATTATTGTCATCTTTACTGTTTTCAATTATCTCAATTTCTTGTTCTTGTAATTTAAATAAAGTATCAGGATAAAATAGATAGGTCTTAAATAGCACTGTATCAATCAAATTCCGAGCAATATAAAAATCATTTTGTTTTTGGTCTATTTGATAAAACGTCTTTAAATACTCATTTTCTGGTGCAAACTCCCATTCTTTATCAAATACATCAATTATCTTTTCAGCCGTTTCTACAATAAAATCGTTAAAAGGTGAAATGAATCTTTCTTCTTGCACAGTATTCAAAAAATACCAAATTAAAAAACTAATATCTTGAGGATTAATTTCTTCTTCATAATATTCTTCCAAATTATAAAAAGGTAGTTGCTTTCTATATAATCTTTGATGTGTTCTCACGAAAGAATTCCATATGTTTGTTTCTGAAAGCAAGTCCTCGAAATATGATGTTAGAAAACAAGATAACAAGTTAATATCTTCATTATCCAAATATCTTTGTAAAACGAACGATTGTTTATTCGTTGTAATAATCTTCTTAACATCATTGCATATCTTGAGATAATAGCTATCAGTTACAGTTTGATTCCCGTATGGTTTTAATTCTAACCAGTCTTTTATAAAAATTCTTTTATCCATTAAATTTTTGATGTTGTATTTGTCTCGCCAGCTTGCAGGTAACTTGATTACAATACTCCAAAAAACCGCAACAACTTATTTAATTTTATATAACTTGTTACAGTTTTTTTATTGTTAATATTTTTATACAAAAATAAATAAAAAATTACAAATCAACAGATCAATATGATGCGGATTAACTAAAAGCAACATTCAACTACCAAATGCGATATTATTTAACCACAGTGTTTCACAGAGTTGTTTCACAGAGCTCCACAGAGGCGAGACGTGCCTTTCGGCACGTCTGTACTACAGATTATAGGTTTTGCAGGGTGAGACATGCCGAAAGGCATCTCTTTACCGGAATAGGTAGCAATTTTTGGAATATAATTTCATAATGCTAAGTCGCCTGTAAAGACGTGCTTTTCAGCACGTCTCCGATTCCTCACAATATGCAATCTAGTAGAGACGTGCCTTTCGGCACGTCTCTAATGCGTAGCTACCCCAAGGCAACTGCTATTGGGCTGAAAGAAATATGGCTTTCAGCCATTTTTGTTTTACAACCTCCCCCGTATATTTTTTTTCCGGTTTTTGCATAAAACAAAAAGCCGTATAATAAAAAAACCCTGCCAGCTTCACAGCTCGCAGGGTTTACCCAATTAACCTTAACCAAGAACCAACTTGGTATGATGATGCAAATATAATAGTTTTTTTAAAATTGCAAGAAAAAAATGTGGTTTTTTAACAAAAAATCCATTAAAACACTCCCTCAAAACCCCACCACCACACAGCAAACCGCCATACACAAGACCCTTACGTACGGTTCACCCCGTAGAACATGAATTTTTAAATAATACATGTCTTTACTAGAACTATTCAAAGGGGTTCACCCGTAAGATTTTATGTTTGTTTATAATATAAATATAAATTATAAACGGGGTAAATGTGAGAGGATATTGGCGGTAGTTATAACCGGAAGAGGAAATCTATCATATTTGGACGTTGTGCTATTTAAAATCAAGCACTCCAAATACTTGATTATATGGAGTATTAATGTCAATAATTTTAAATCTTGGTTTAATTTTGTTTTTCAGAAGTCTAAAAGTTCCTTGTGATCTACTATCAGAAGTTACAAAATGCGTAATTGACTCATCAGTATCTGTTTGAGCAAACAATTTTGAGTCATTAGGAATAATTGCTCTTGGTTTCAACTCTTCTGCTGACAAGTTCTTTTCTTCAAAAATAATGTTTGCAAATTCTCCGGCTTTCTTTGCATGGTCAAGGTTAAAAGGCACTATTTGCATATTCATCAAAGGTAACTCTTCAATTGAACCTTTCACACAGTATTCTGCAATTGAAATAGTAGAAACTTTTATAGTTATTTCTTGATCTAAAAAATACTTGAAATAGTCACGAGCATTTTGATGTAAACTGTCATCGTCATTTAACAGTCGAATAAAAAAACTGGTATCTAAAAGAACACTATGCGTCATAATCTCCTCTCATTTCATTTAACCATTCGTCAGGATTAATTCCTTTCCAGTTAGCTTTTGCTTTTTTAATCAACGAGTTGAGATATGCATCATCATACTTAGGAGCGAAATCAATTAGTTCTAGAAGTTTTAGTGTTTTCTTATCAATTTCTCCTGTCTCAATATTTTGTTTACCTATGGCCCTGATTCCATATTTTTTGTACAACAAGTTTTCTTCTTGTTCCATCAAAAAATCTTTTTTAGTATCAATTGTTAAAGACCCAAATTCATCTGTGTCCAAATGAATGTTGATACTGCTTTTTCCACCGGCATTCGTCAATGTGCCATAAAAATATAATTCAGCATCAACCCAAATATTCTCTGTTCTTAAAAATTTGGAACTTGGATTGATGTTCAAAACTGTTTCATTGTCAACAGAGGATTTAATTTCAAAGTCATAATTTTTTTGGTAAGAGAAATTCTGAATATTCTCAATTGCTTGAGCCGTTTTTAATTCTAAGAAATCAATTGAATTAGATTTTTGAATCTGTGCCAAAATAGCACTAAACCCTATTATTGCCTGAATACTTGTCTTAAAAATATGTTTAACTGAACCTTCTTGCAAATCATAAGTAATTAAAGGTCTGTTTTTTTTATTAGTAGGATATAATAAATCTTCAATATTTTGAAGCATAGAAACTATTTCTTTCACGTCATAATTATCAGGTGAAAGCTTTAAATTTCCTTTATTTCCAAGGACTCTAATCTCTATGTGTCCAAATTTATCCATACAACAAAATTAATATTTTTTTTCGAGATTATAAAATTTTGTACGTCTGTTGATTTTATTTTACTCTTAATCAGCAACATCCAACTAAAAACCACTCCTCAACTCACCAAAGCATCATTGCATTTATGCTATAAATATTTCGTTAAAAAAACCATCCCTTACCAAAGCAAATATAACCAAAAATCCCAATTAATCCTGAATTCACAAAAAGCAATCCATTAAAACACTCCCTCAAAACTCCACTACCATACAGCAAATCGCCATACACAAGACCCCACCAAATAAAGCTTTTCAAAGAATACATGATCTTATTTAATGTGTTATTTTATGGGGTGAATTGAGAGGGTATTTCCGGGAGTTTTAGTCGGTGGGGCAGGTCTATTCGATTAGCATTCGCGTGCTAATTTTCATATTCGCAATTGTCTTTTCCTTTTATGCGTTTAACTTCTTTATCAAAGTCGGAAATGAAGTTTTTGTCTTGT
>PWLF01000059.1 GCA_003559475.1 Bacteroidales bacterium | reverse complement strand
GAAATTAAAGCAAACGTCATTATGAAAGGAACCAGAGTTGATGGAGTATATTCTGATGACCCCGAAAAAAACGCTGATGCAGTTAAATATGATAAAATATCTTTTGATGATGCTTTCAAAAAGAAATTAAAAGTAATGGATTTAACAGCTTTTACAATATGCCATGAAAACAACATCCCAATAATTGTTTTTAACATGAACAAAAATAAAAACCTTGAAAATATTGTTTTAAATAACAAAAATACAGGAACAATCATTGAAAGTTAAAAAAATATAATAATAAAGCTTATTTATTGTAAATTTGTTATCCTGTAAATTAATGAATAATTTTTATAACTATTAAAAAATTAAAACTATGAATGACGATATTGATATTTTATATTCTGATGCAGAAAAAAAAATGGAGGGTGCTATTTCACATTTATCACGCGAATTATCAAATATTCGTGCCGGCAAAGCAGATCCTCAAATGCTTGATAGCATTATGGTTGATTATTATGGCACCAAAACTAAGCTATCTCAGGTTTCAAACATTAACACCCCCGACCCTCGTAGTATTGTAATTCAGCCATGGGAAAAAAACATGCTTGAAGTAATTGAAAAAGCAATATTAACTGCAAATCTTGGTTTTAATCCTCAAAATGATGGTGCGGTTATACGAATTAATGTGCCACAGTTAACTGAAGAGAGAAGAAAAGAGCTTGTTAAAAAAGTTCGCAATGAAGGGGAAAACAGTAGAGTAAGTGTAAGAAATATAAGAAGAGATGCCATTGATTCTGCAAAAAAACTAGAAAAGCAAGGCTTACCTGAAGATGATGTTAAAATTTTTGAAAAAAGCATTCAAGAATTAACAAACAAATTTACAGATAAGATTGAGGAATTGCTTAAAAATAAAGAAGACGATATAATGAATATATAATAATGGAAATAAAATTTGTAAACAAATCAACTAATTCCATGCCGTCTTATGAAACTGAATTTTCAGCCGGCATGGATTTACGGGCAAACCTTAAAAATAACATTATACTAAAACCTCTTGAAAGAACCTTGATTCCTACAGGGTTATTTATTGAACTCCCTGCAGGTTTTGAAGCACAAATAAGACCCAGAAGTGGCATGGCTTTTAAACACGGGATTTCGGTTTTAAACACACCGGGCACAATTGATGCTGACTATAGAGGTGAAATTAAAGTTATATTGGTAAACTTATCAAACGATGAATACACTATTAAAAACGGAGACCGCATAGCACAAATGGTAATATCCAAACATGAAAGGATAAAACCCGTTTCCGCTGACTCTCTTAGTGAAACAAAAAGAGGCGATGGTGGATTCGGACATACCGGGACAAAATAATTTTTAGTATAAGAAGTTTTATTAATATAGAAAAGTATAAACTAACGGTTGACCTGCTTAAGAAGCTTAAATGTTTTTATTAAAGCAAGGAATTTAACTAATAAATAATCATTAGAATGAACATAATTATACCAATGGCAGGGATAGGTAAAAGGATGAGACCTCATACTCTTTCAACACCTAAACCTTTAATACCTATTGCGGGAAAGTCCATAACAGAAAGATTAGTTGAAGAGATATTAAAAACCATTGATAAAAAAATTGAAAACATTGGATTCATTATTGGTGATTTTGGAGAAGATGTTGAAAAGACACTTTTAAATATTGCAGACAAATATGGAGCTAAAGGCAGAATTTTTTATCAAAAAGAAGCACTTGGAACAGCTCATGCTATATTTTGTGCCGAACCCCTTTTAACAGGCAAAGTTCTTATAGCCTTTGCCGACACTTTATTTGATGCCAATTTTAAGCTTGATGAAGCAAAAGATGCAACAATTTGGACACACAAAGTAGAAAACCCTGAAAGTTTTGGAGTTGTTAAAACTGATAAAAATAATCTAGTTTCTGAATTTATTGAAAAACCCAAAGAGTTTGTTTCAGATTTAGCAATTATCGGGATATATTATTTTAAAGATGGAAGCATATTAAAAAATGAAATTAAAAATCTGATTGACAATAAAGTATTGGTTAATAATGAATACCAAATAACTGATGCTTTAGAAAATATGAAAAATAAGGGGATTAAATTTAGTGTTGACAAAGTTGATCAGTGGTTGGACTGTGGAAATAAAAATGCTACTATTTTTACAAACCAAAGAATATTGGAGTTAAAAAAGGATAATGAAAAATTAATTGATAAGTCTGCTGTTATAAAAAATTCAAATGTAATTCACCCCTGTTATATAGGGAAGAATGTTTTTATTGAAAACTCTGTAATAGGGCCTTATGCTTCTATAGGAGATAATTCAATAATAAAACAAAGCATAATAAGTAATTCAATAATTCAAAGTAACACAAAAATTGAATTATTAGTGCTAGAGGAATCTATGATAGGGAGTTATTCAGAAATAACAGGACATAAAGATATTGTAAATGTTGGAGATTATTGCAAGTTAAATAGTTTCTAAAAGAATAAATTCAAAATCGTATAACCGGGGCATGAAAATTTATATTAATATATCAACTATTCTTATTTTTTTAATAGTTTTTCAAAGCTGTAAAATTATAAGAGATGTTACTGAAGAGCCTCCTGTTAAAGAGGGTATAGAGGTAACCGATAATGATAGAAGAGAAAGCACTGCATTATTAATAAATGCTTCAAAAGAGGAGATGATAGGTAACTACATTAATGCTGTAGCTCTTTATTCTCAAGCATTAAAAAAAGACCCTTATAATTCTGCAGCAGCTTATAAATTAGCAAAGCTACACGCAATAGAACAATTGTATAGAGATGCTATTAGGTATGCAGAAATTGCAGCATATCTAGAACCCAAAAACCAGTATTATCTTATGTTGCTTGCAGATGTTTATGCATATTCCGGTAACTTTAGTAAAGCAATTGACACCTATGAAAAAATTGCTGAAATATTCCCCAATGATATTTCGGTACAAATTGACCTACTGAGCAATTATCTTATGCTCAACAAATATGAAGAAGCCATAAAAGTTTTTGAACATATTGAAACAATTGCCGGATTTTCCGAACATTTAAGTATAAAAAAAGTGCAATTACTTATAGAAAATGAAATATATGATAAAGCTATAGAAGAGACTAAAAAGCTTATTGATGCGTTTCCTGATGAACCTCTTTACAGGGAACTATTAGCAGAGATTTACATTGAGAAAGACCTTACTGAAGAAGCAAAAGAAGTATATAAAGAAATACTTGAAATTGATCCTGAATATGCCATTGCAAGACTTCATCTTGCTGATTACTACAGACAACAAGGCGAAACCGAAAAGTTTTTTAATGAAGTAAAAAAAGCTTTTAGAAGCCCACAGCTTGCAAAAGAAAATAAAGGGCGAATAATGTTTGTTTATTATATGCTTTCAGAAGAAGATGAAAAATACCTTAAACAGGCTCTAGAACTAATGGATATCTTAATTAGCATTTACCCTGAAGAGGCTGAAATGTTCGCAATGTATGGTGATTTTCTTTTTATGAATGAGCAATACTAAAAAGCTCGCGATATGTTTTTAAAGACAACCAAGCTTGACCCCGACAGATACTTAGCATGGGAGCAAATGATATATCTCTCTATAGATATTGAAGACTATGATTTTATTGTTGAACATGCTGAAAAAGCTCTGGATTATTTCTTTGAAAAACCTGAAATTTACTTTTATATTGCCATTGCATATATGCAAAAAGAGATGTATAAAGAAGCTACGGAGGTTTTAGAAGAAGGGGTTATTCTTATTGTTGACAACAAGCCTTTTAAAAGTCATTTTTATACACTAATGGGCGACTCATACCATAAGCTTGAAAAACATGAAAAATCTGACAATTCATATAAAAAGGCGCTTGAAATAGACCCAAAAAACAAATACGCATTAAATAATTACAGCTACTACTTATCTTTAAGAGAAAAAAATCTGGAAGAAGCACTTGAAATGTCAGAAAAAGCCAATAAACTTGAAGAAGATAACCCTGCTTTTCAAGATACATTCGGATGGATAAATTATAAGATGGGAGAATATAAAACAGCAAAAAAATGGATAAAAAAAGCAATAAGTAACTCAGAAGAAAAAAACGCAACTATTTTAGAACACTATGGGGACGTCCTTTATAAGTTAGGAGATAAAGAAAAAGCAATAAAATATTGGAAAAAAGCAGGCGAACTTGATAATGAATCCGAATTTTTAGAAAAGAAAATAAAAAACGGCACTTTATATGAATAAAAAACACCTAATATACCCTATTGTAATAACATTATTATTTGTCAATGGGTGTAGAATAACTGAAGAAATAACACCTGAGCCCGACATGCCTGAATATGAGCATGAGATGGTAAATCTGTTAAAACAGAATGAAGCTAAATTTGATAAATTTGAAGCAAGATTTACCGGCAACTTTTCATGGGGAGGTCAAAACCACAATATTAGTGGCACATTGCGTATTAAAAATAATGAAAAAATATACATGTCACTATCCCCAATATTAGGAATTGAGGTTGCAAGAATTATTGTCAAACCAGACAAAATAAAATATCTTAACAGAATAGAGTCGAATTACTATATAGGGAGTATAGATTATTTAAATTCAACACTTAGGACTTCACTTAATTATGATATCCTACAAGCAATTTTAACAGGTAATGACATTAATGGATATAATAACAAATCATTTAAAAATGTTTCCGATAATAATGTTATAAAACTACATGACCCAGAAAGGACAACTAAAAAAAGTGACAGAAACTCTTATATGATTGACAACCTGCTATTTCTTGATAAAGAGACATACAAAATAACTAAAAACCATATAACAGAAAAAAACAGTGGCAGATCAATAAAAGCGCAGTATTATAAATTTGACAAAATTGAAGATGAGCTTTTCCCGACAAAGATTAACCTTTCAATATCTGATTCGGGTTATAATGCAAATCTTTTATTGGAATACGTTAGAATCAATATTAATAAACCTTTTGAAATTAATTTCTCTGTTCCATCCAGATATAAACCTATTGATTTTTAATGCAAAAGTCGTTTTTTATTAAATACTAATGAAGTAAAATAATAACTATAAGATTTGAATAGATTTATAAAAATCAAATTTATGCTTTACTTAAAATAAATTATTGAACAAAATTTTAAAAAATGAAAATAAAAAAAATAAAAATCTTAAAATGCTTTTTGTTAGCAACTAAGATAGTTTTATTCTTTTTTATTATAGGCAGTTTATTTTTTTCTTATGGACAAAACCGTAATGAGCTGGAATCTGAAAGACAAAGGATTAATAGAGAAATTGCTCTGACCAACGAACTACTGCAAGAAACTAAAAAATCTGCAAAGACTAGTATTAATAGACTTGTTATACTTAATAATCAAATAGAGAAACGTAAAACATTACTAAATAATATCAGATCTGAAATCACAATAATTAATCAACAAGTAGAATCTTACGAAAAAGAAATAGATATTCTTAACACTGAATTAGAAGAGCTTAAAGAGTCGTATGCAAATATGATATATCATGCATATAAGAACAGGAGTTCTTATGACCGGCTTATGTTTATTTTTGCTGCTAAAGATTTTAATCAGGCATATATGAGAATAAGATATATGCAGCAATACTCGCACCACAGGAAACTTCAAGCTGAAAGAATAGAAGATGCAGCAAATAAGCTTGATGAAAAAATTGCAAAACTTGAAGAAAGAAAAATTGAACAACAAATTTATTTGACTCAACATCAAAATGAATTAAATATATTAACTGCCGAAAAAGTTGAGCAAAACAGAACAGTACATTCACTTCGGCAAAAAGAACAATCTCTTTTGGCCCAACTTAAACAAAAAGAGAAAGAGGCAAATGAGCTTTCACGTGCAATAGAAAGGATTATTGAAGAAGAAAGAAGACGAGCAGCTGAAAAAGCCAGGGCTGAAGGGCGTGCCACCCCCGATAGAGTTTTCGAATTAACTCCTGAAGAAAGAATAATTTCAGACAACTTTTATGAAAATAAAGGAAAGCTTCCATGGCCATCAGAAAGAGGTGTAATAACTAGACACTTTGGAGAACAAGACCACCCTGTTCTCCCGGGCATAAGAATATCAAATGATGGTGTGAATATCTCTACTACAAAAGGTGCTATGGCTAGAGCTATTTTTGAGGGTACTGTGGTTAGAGTATTTACGCAACCACGAGGAGATAATGCTGTAATAATTAGACACGGAGAATATCTAACTGTATACTCAAACCTTACGGAGGTAATTGTCAGAAACGGGCAACGAGTCGAAATAAGACAAGAAATAGGTGTCATTAGTACTGACCCAAGAGAAAATGAAACAGAATTACAACTTCAGATATGGAAAGGAAACAAAAAACTTAATCCAACTGAATGGATAGCAAGAAGACAGTAATATTTTCATTTTCAGCATAATAGAAGATTAAGCAATACAAATATTTTTAATTATTATGCTTTGCTTTGTATAAAATATTGTATTTTTGATGTCTGTTGTTAATTTTATTAATTAAAAAACTATTTTGAAATCATTGTTTAACTTAATTTTTTAATCATGAATATAATGCCGATAATCGCTATGATTGGGATGCAAGAAATACTTATTATCCTGGCAATCATTTTATTGCTTTTCGGAGGTCGCAAAATCCCGGAATTAATGAGAGGTTTAGGAAGAGGGATGAAAGAATTTAAGGATGCGCAAAAACAAAGCGATAAGGATTCAGAAAAAGAAAATGAAAAGGAAGATAACAACAAAGATTCATAGTAACTTCTTTATTTATTAAAAAATATTATTTACCCAATCCATTCAAAAACAAAAAATAAAATGGTAACTAGGACTGCTATAATTTTATTAATTTGTATTATATTTAAAATCAATTTATTAGCAAATGATAATAAAAAAAATGATCATTCTTTTCAAATTAGCAAAGATGACCCTATAGTTGCAATGCTAGATAGTCTTGCAAACCTAAAAGTATATAAAAACATAGCTGTCTATAAAGAACAGAAACCATCTGTAATAGAAAGTTTCCCGACCGGATTTGTTCCCGAATATTGTGATTCTGTTTACAAAGCTAGATTTGATGAACTTGACAGATTATCTCCAATTAATTTTGTTTATAACTCTAGCGTTAAAAATTTTATAAATTTATATGCTAAAAACCGGCGAGATTTAACAGAGAGGATAATGGGTCTATCAGAACTTTATTTCCCATATTTTGAGGAGCAATTAGACAAACATGGTATTCCTTTGGAACTTAAATATATTGCAGTTATAGAGTCTGCTTTAAATCCTGTTGCTCGTTCAAGAGTTGGCGCAACCGGAATATGGCAGTTTATGTATGGCACTGGAAGGATGTATGGACTAGAGGTAAACAGTTATGTTGATGACAGATCAGATATAGTAAAATCGACAATAGCTGCTTGTGAACACTTCGTGGATCTTTTTAATATATACGATGACTGGCTTCTTGCGATGGCGGCTTATAATGCCGGCCCCGGGAATGTTAACAGAGCCATTAGACGTTCAGGCGGAGTTAGAGATTTTTGGAGTATCCGAGGATTCTTGCCAAGAGAAACAAGAAACTATGTGCCCGCTTTTATGGCTGTTGCTTATGTCATGGAATACTCCGATCATCACAACCTTTACCCTACACCTCCTCCTTATACTGATTTGGATATTGACACACTGAATATTAACCAAATACTTAGCCTGAGGAATATCAGTAAAATCCTTGATATTCCTATTGACCACCTAAGATATTTAAACCCTTCTTTCAGGCAAAATATTATTCCCGGAAGTGAAAATAACACATATACATTAAGATTGCCAAAAAAATATTCAGGACTTTTCGTGACCAACGAAGAGAAAATCTATAATTACAAAACTCCAGAAGAAATAAGGCAAGAAGAACTGGCCGCTCAAATGAGAGAAACTACTGTCCATGTTGTACGCCAAGGAGAAGTTCTTGGAACTATCGCCAGAAGATATGGTTGTACGGTAGGAGAAATTCAAAGATGGAATAACTTGAGAGGAACTTTGATCCGCCCGGGACAACAGCTGATTGTAAGAGCTCCCATGCCGGCAAACACCAATATATCAACAGATAACAATGTTCACGTTGTCAGAAGCGGCGAAACACTTGGAGTTATCTCTAACAGATACAGAGTCTCCATTGACAGTATAAAAAGATGGAATAACCTTTCGAGCACCACTATATATGCAGGACAACATCTAATAATTAAAGAACCCGAAGGCATGACAACAAAGCAAAAGAAGAAAGAAGAGGAAGAAAAGGGAAAAGAAAAATCAGAAAAAGAAACTCAAGCATTTATTTATTACGAAGTTCAAAAAGGGGATACTTTAGCTGATATTGCCGATAAATATCCCGATATTGAAATCGAGCAACTGATAAAATTTAATAATTTTTGTGAAAACAAATTAAAGCCGGGACAAAAAATCATATTATCAAAAGAGTAATAATTATTTTAAAATTAAAGTTTAAATAAAAAATGAAGAACCTTCTTATATTAAAAACCTTAATACTAATAATTCTTATCTCCTGCGAAGCACCTCAAAGAGATAGAAAGCCTTCGGCTACAGGGCGAACAAGCGAAATGATAGTTGTCACAGAAAAAAAACATTGGGAAGGTAAACCCGGAGAATTAATAAAGCATACTTTTGCCGCAGCACAACCTATGCTTCCTCAACCAGAATCCATGTTTGACCTAAGACATCTTGATGAAAATAATTTTTCTTCATTATTTCAAACTCACCGCAGTATTTTAATGCTAAACATTGACGCTTCCTTAGATACTGCCAGAATAGAAACCACAAAAAACCTATGGGCTTATCCTCAAAGAATAGTAAGAGTATTTGCCCCTGACAATCAAGCACTTAAAGCTACTCTCGAAAGAAATTCTGATAGAATAATTGAATTATTTCTTGAAAAAGAGAGGAAGAGGCTTATAAATGCTTACAGACGAATGCCAAATAATGAAGTTCGCAACTTTTTGCAAACTAATTTTGATGTTGATATTATGGTGCCTGAAGGATATTTTGTTGCTATAGAAGGAGATGATTTTGCTTGGATTAGAAGAACCGGAACCAAAGAGGACCTTGAAATGGGTTTGTTAATATCATCTTTACCATACACTAACCCTGAAAAAGATTTTGATTTTGAAGTATTATGGGAAAGACGTGACTCTATAACAAAAAAATATATTGCCGGAGAGATAGCAGGCAGTTATATGACTACTTATAGTGATATTCCACCATTGTACAGAGAAATTAATTTTAATGAAAAGTATGCAGCTAAGCTTAGAGGCTTGTGGCGGATGGAAGGCGATTTTATGGGAGGACCTTTTCTTAACTATACTCTCTTGGATGAAAGATATATGAGATTAATTAATATTGATGTTTTTGTTTGGGCCCCGGATTTTGATAAACGAGACTATTTACGACAATTGGAAGCACTCGCTTATTCTTTAAAATTCCCTGATAAAAAGAAGAATAATAATGATGATGAGTAAAACTCCTCCTTATTATCAGCTATCTGAGAAGCATCTGAAAAATGTTACCGTTGTCCCTACCAGAACAGATATTTTGAAAAAGTTGCCAAAAAACTCCATAGTAGCAGAAATAGGGGTTGCCAAAGGACGATTCTCTAAAAAAATATTGGAATTTTGTAATCCTAAAGAGTTGAACCTTATTGATAGTTGGATAAGTGATGATTTTAATGATGATGCGCATGAACATGTAAAAGATATTTTCAAACTTGAAATTAAAAACAAAACTGTAAAAATACATAAAGGCGACTCTTCGGATATTTTGAAAACCTTTTCTGAAAATTATTTTGACTGGGTATATATTGATACTGATCATACATACAGTACAACAAAAAAAGAATTGAAGAATTGCAAGAATGTTGTAAAAGAAAGCGGAATAATTGCCGGGCATGATTATACAAATCGCAATTACAGAGATGGCAGCTCCTATGGAGTAGCAGAAGCCGTTAATGAATTTTGTTATAAACATGAATGGGAGTTTATTTACCTATCTCATGAAACACACAGACATATAAGCTTTGCTATAAAAAGAATTTTTTGAGATGTGCCGGGAGGCAAACATACTAAAAGCAAGTGTTATTTACTTCGGATTTCGGAAATCATTTTGTTTACAGAGTTTTTTACCCCTGCTGAAAGGCAATCAACATAATGAGGTTCGGTTAAAAAGGTTATTTCATTAATTAACTCCGGGTATTTTTTTATAATTTTTACAATTATTCTAAACGCATTATGCCTAACCGATGGTTGTTTTCCTATATTTTCCCAAGCATTTACGCAGATATTAAAAAGCTTCCCTTCATATTTATCATCTATCTCCATTTTTCGCAGAACGATTAACAACTCTCTAAATTGATTATCTTTAACTAATGGCAGTGCGTTAATAATCTCTTTCAAATATTTCCTGACTCTTTTATCATTTTCCTCCATACAACTCCACAATAGCCATGCAGCCCTCCACGAGCATGGCTGCTTATCAACAAACGACAGCTTTACAGCTTTTTCAAAACACTCCGGATTGTTATTTATGAAAGAAATCATATCAGCTTTATTCAAACTAATCAAAATTTCCTCAAAATTGTTTTTCCCCATTACACCAAGTAATAATAACGTTTATGATTATAAACATCAGCCAATTAATTTTTTGCTTTTCAGAAAAAAGGATTTTGTTATTCATTACTGCAACAAGTCTGATCTTTCTTTTTTCTAGTTATCAATAAATATATAATCGGCAAAATACCGCATGTATTAAAAATGCCGATACAAATAAACCACACCAACTGCTTCAATCTTGCCGACCTCCATAACGCAATTAATTTTAGTATGACATCAAAAACTATTAAAAATACAAACAAAACAATAACCCATGTTTTGTAATCATTGAATAAATTTTCCATAACTTTTTAATTTAAAAGATTAATAATATTATAGTTAAAATAAATATTTAGAAAAATTGAAACTGCTTCTGCCAGTAATAATGCAATAATAAAAGATATTACAGCCCTGTTTCCTCTGACGTTGCTTGAAACACAATATGCATTATACATTAATACTATCATCCAAATTATTAATATTATAGTGGCTGTAAGAAACAAGCCAATTAAAACCCACTGAAACCATAAAATTTCTATAACCTCTGTATTACTAACATATTTTCCCATCATGAATGATGCAAATTTTTCCATTACTGCTCCTGCGTTTAAAAACGGGGCTATAAACAACGGATATCTTGCCAATGCTTGTGTGCCTATTACATCAATAAAACGTATCGAAGATTTTGAAACAATAAGACCTGAAAAATAAAGCAGCACAGAAATTGTTACTACATTAATAATCCCATACAGCAAAAAATTATAGTACTTTAAATCTGTATCTCCGTACTTGATATCTAAAACACCATTAAAATGAGTGTTGAAATAATAAGCAAAAACCGATGTTATAACAATTATTGAAAATCCAATCAATAATGATTTTGTACCTGCTATCAAATTAAAAGGATTGATAAGCAGCGAAACCGGCTTGTTAAGATTATTGTTTTTCATTTTCTTCACAAGTTTTAATTTTTTCAATTATATCATCCAATATATTTCTTACCGAAGGATAGCTCAGATTGAGATGTTTTGACATTTCTTTTATGCTGCCACTGTACTTAACAAAATTAATAATAAAAGCCTGCTCTTCTTCCGTCAAGCTTGTCAATAATGGCAGGGGGAAACTTCCCGAAACATTGGTTTCACAATTTTCGCATAATAAAGTTTGAACTTTTAATCTATCTGTACAAGAAGGACAAGATAAAGGCAATTTTGATTTTTGTTCCATATTATAATCTATTTAATATACGAAGCAAATATAATACATTTTTTAACATCTTTGAAAAATAAATTAATTTTATTTATTACTTTTTTAATTTTATTTATTTAAATTTGCATTTTATTTAATTCAATGCAATTATTAGCTAAACTTAATTCAGATGAAAAAAATAAAAATTGTTTGGGTTTTTGTTTTTGCCATTAATTTAGCTTATTCGGCAAACAATACGATTGAGGAAGAGTTGAGCATCTCTGTTAGAGATTGCACACTTTACGGAACATTGGTTATTCCTGAAGATTCAGAACATCCTGTGCCATTATTTTTTTTAATTGCGGGGTCGGGTCCAACCGACAGAGATGGCAATTCAACGCTATTGCCCGGCAAAAACAACTCATACAAAATGCTTGCCGAAGAATTGCAAAAAAAAGGCATTGCTTCATTCAGGTATGATAAGAGAGGAGTTGGAAAAAGTAAATTTGAAATTTCGGATTACAAAATTGTTTTCCGTGATTATTTGCAGGATATAATTGATTTAATCAATATGTTGAGTGAGGATGACCGTTTTTCTGAAATTATACTTGCAGGTCACAGCAAAGGTTCTCTTTTGGGCATGCTTGCATTCGGCGAGGTTGAGGCAGAAGCATTTATTTCTATTGCCGGTTCCGGTCGCAGGATAGATGAGGTAATTTTTGATCAAAGCAAAGAACAACTTTCAGTTTTACCCGGGGGTGAAGCCCTTTTAGATACTATTAAAACCTATTTTAATTTGTTAAAAAACGAACAGACATTTAATTATGTTCACCCCTATTTGTTGTCAATTTTTCATCCTGTAAACCAGGGCTTTATGATTGACTGGTTAAGATATGATCCTTCAGAAGAAATTGCAAAAATAGAGGCCCCCATATTGATAATTCAAGGCACAAATGATATTCAAATTAAAGAAGAGGAAGCGAGGATATTATCAAAAGCAAACCCGTCTGCTAATCTTGTTTTTATTGAAGGGATGAATCACATTTTAAAGATGGCAGATATAGATGATATTGGAGCATACAGCAATCCTGATTTAGAAATTTCCGACAATCTGATTAAAGAAATCCGCAACTTTATTATATCACTCTAGCTCAACTAATATCAAAAAAAAGGGGGTAATAAACTAAAAGATATTACCCCCCTTATTTAAAAAATATTAAGACCTATTACTTTGGCTGGATACATTCTTTATGAGTCTTTTTCAAAGAAAGCACTAGCAAAGAGGATATTATAAGCACAAATGCGCAAATATAAAAGGCGTATTTTGCAGCATTTTCAGGGATAACATCATACATATACCCAAATATAGTTGGAGCTGTCAGCCCTGCTGTGGCCCATCCTGTAAGAACAAGGCCGTGTATAGCTGACATACGCTTAGGACCAAACAAGTCACTAATAAGAGATGGTATAGTACCAAAAGCACCACCGTACGAGGCAACAGCAATTGTAATCAAAATAATAAATAGTATAGGTGTTGTTATATAGGGTAAAATAATATACGCTATTGCTGAAGCTACAAGAAGAATAACAAAAGTTGATATACGACCGACTATATCCGAAAGCCAAGCCCAAAATAGTCGTCCTACACTATTTCCAATAGATGCCATTGCTATCAAAGTTGCTCCGGCTGCAGCCAAATCAGTAGATGACATTCCTGGATTACTAGCACCAACTACATCTTGCATTATTGGGGACACCAAGCTAATAATACCTAAACCTGCCATACTATAAAAGAAACAAACTGCCCACAACTTAATTTTAACAGAAATACCATGCTCACAAGATTCCCCTACAGTTGGCACATAGTTTTTAGCTTTTTTACCATCCGGACTATATATGTAACGCAAAGCAAAAAACATAATAATTGCATATATTCCTGCGATAATCAAGAATGACATTGCAATATTACCTCCGGTAACATCCATTGATATCGGTGCAAATATCTTACTCATAAATAATGCTCCTAAGCCAAAACCCATAACAATAGAACCTGAAGCAAACCCTTTTTTATCAGGAAACCAACCGGCTACTGTAGTAACTGAAGTAACATAACCGGTTCCTAATCCAAGACCCCCAATTACTCCATAACCTAACGCTAAAACTATATAACTTAACCAGCTTATCCAGGGAGTTTCTATAGGGCCTATAACCCCTGAGCCAAGATAGAGTCCAAGTGCTGCAACAAGATAACCTCCAACAAAAAGAATAGCTGATCTTCTCATTAACCTCCGACTACCTAGTTTTGATACATACGGTCCGGTAAAAGCTGCCCCAAACCCAAGACCTGCAACAGCTAAACTAAACACTATTGATATTTGCATATTACTCCATGAATATGCTTCAATTAAAGGAATAGTAAAAAAGCTCCATGCGTATACAGAGCCCAAACTAGCCATTAAAATAACCCCGGCAAAAAGTATATAAAAACGATTAACAGGTTTTACAGGAACAGGTTCTTTCATTAGTTTATTAGCTTTTAGTTAAACAATTATTTATTATATTTTTAATTCTTAAGCCTTTTTTATTTACATTTTTTAAAAAAAATTTGTCAAAAATACAATAATTATTGTTTTTATTGAGGTTTTTTTGGAGTTTTTTAAACTTTTATCCAAAAATCACAATGTTTAAAGTATTCAGGGGGAGTTTGCAATTATTATTTTTTATTTAAAAACAATTATAAAATACTTGCATGCTTATTAATTACTAAATATAAACCTATCCGGATTTATTGATATTTGCATAAACGCATATTGAGGGAACCTTGCTTCATCAATATTTTGAATAGACTTAAAGTGCTCCGTTGGCAGAAAAAACATATAACCAAAATCTAATGCACTCCATTTATCCAACCTTATTCTTACTATAAAGTCGTTTTCCATTCCCAGAAAATTATTTATATCGTTATCATAAAGCATGCTGAAAAAGTGCGTTTTGTTTCGGAGAATAACTTTGTTTCTAATATTATAATTAAGATTAAGGGTATAATCTACAAGTCCGGTTTGATTTTCTTGAAATTTGTAGTTCACAAAATAATTCATAAAACCCAAATATTTTCTATTCCCTCCCAGTATGAGGTCAAAATTATTATCAATAATTTTATCCGAAGTACTCCTATTAATACCGGATAAAAATGTAACCCTTGCCTCTGCATTTAGATTTAAAATCATATATGACAAGTTTGCATATAAAAGATATGCACTAACCATATTACCTGATTGATTTCTACCGTACTGATAATAAGCATTCCCACTAAAACCAAAATCATTGATTTTTGTATTTAAATAATAACCTGTAGTATGCTTTAAATTTAAATGATTTGAAGTATCACTTTTTGTCTGCCCGGTAGATATATGCAAAAAAGAAATTTCTGTATTACTAAATTCTCTGTTTGCCCAAAGATAGTTTAACGTTTTATATCTATTTGCAGGATAAAAAATATTTGAATTAGATTCCTGTAAAGAATTCCAAGATCCTGCTAAATGAATCTTATAATTATTATATTCTGTTTTAAATACTATAGCATCCGTTGAAATTCCTTGTTGAAGCCAATTTCTTTTTGCTAAAAGCCAATTATTATCATAATTCAAATTTTGTCTTCCTATTGTAAGTCTGCTGTTTTTCATTTTAACCTCAGCAAATCCTTCATACAAATTTAAAGACGAGTTGTTAGCTAACGAATTGTTATATTTTGCTTCATCTCCCCAAACTCTAATATCTTGCGGAGATAATTTCAGCTTAAAGTTTGAAGATTTATACCCCAAACTTAATCTGGTTCTTTGCGAGATAAATATTGACGGAGTGCTATTGATATGAGCCGGTGAACGATAACCGGATCGAAACTCTAATCTATTTCTCATCTCCGGCTCAACATATAAATTATTATTATTTGCCGGCAAATTAGATATTATTCCAAATAAAGCAATCGTAATAATTTGCAATATTTTCATAAATTACTAACTATTTTTAAAAAAGTGCTGTATTGCCATTTTTTTTTGACAATACAGCACTACATAACTTAAATCTTATTTATTTTACTTAGATAATAGAACATTTATTATTTCCTCGCTTTCTCTTGAAGCATTACCCATTACTTCAGGCACAACTCCTTTCATCATTCTTCCCATTAATGAAGTATTCATCCACGATATATAAACACGCCCATCAGACTTTTCATAAATAGAAATTCGGCATGGCATCAATGAAGATACAATTCGTTCATCATCTTCTCTTAAAATCTTGTATGCATGATCAGGGTGGCATAACTCAAACACCTTTGCTTTATTAACATCTTTCCCAAAATTGCTCATAGTTTCTTGCAAATCATGAACAACCGGGATTTTCCATCCTTTATCTTTAGTTGTTTTTTCAAGAAGTTCCGCAGCTTCATTAAAACTCATATTTAGCTGCTCTTCTTTTAACATCATGCTTTGAGCAGAAGAAAACATTATTATACCAGTTAGTATAATGCCGACTAATATGCCGATTACTCCAAAAATTACATTTTTCTTTTCCATAACATTTTATTTTTAGTTATTAAAATATTTTTGAGCAAAAATACACCCAAATAGCCCTACAGTCAAGCTTTTGCAGTTATTATATATATGTAAATCAGTTACTATTTAATAGCTTAAAAATTATTATTTAATAATTTATTATAATTTTGTTTTATAAAGTATTTGGTTATTAAGTAATTTTAAAGCTATATGTTTAAAAGCGATTCATGTTGTTCCTCATTTTTAAATGATGAGGAGAAATCAGTTTTGGAAAACCAAAAAACTCAGATAGAGTTTTTACCAAACGAAGTAATTTTTAAGCAGGGGGCTTTAAGCCCTAATATTTACTATGTTATTTCCGGATATATCAAAGTATATCTTGAGATAGGTAAGACAAAAAGATTAAACATTTATATTGCAAAGCCGGGGGATTTTTTATCCCTTACAAGTTTATTCAATACAGACAAGTACAAATATTCTGCCAGTGCATTGACAGATTCAACACTATGCATTATTGATAAGAATACTATTAGTAGTATTTTATCCAAAAACCATAATTTTTTATCTTTTATTACAGGGAAGGCTCTTTCCTCAGAGAGTCGCTTCATTGATGTTATAAATAATATATCATATAAACAAATGCGTGGAAAATTAGCATCCACATTGTTATATCTTACTGACGACTCTTTTTCTCACACGGATATTACACAGTATATATCCAGACAAGATTTGGCAGATTTCTCAGGTATAACCGTTGAAAATACTGTTAGTATTCTCAAAGAACTTAAAGATGACAAAATAGTTGATCTTAAAGGTAAAACTATTAAGATTTTAGATCGGCAACGCCTATCTATTATTTCTCAAAAAGGTTAAAATAATTGTTTCACAAAAGCCGTATTTTAAAATCGCTTGCAATAAAACATCCATAGTCATATGCATTGCTATTGCCTATATATATTATCGACAAAAGCCAATCTACTCAACAATAATTTTGCTAACTTTCCAATTATCCTCTATTTTAATTCTAACAAAATAAGTTCCCGAGGGGATATTAAAAGTGTTAATCTCTTTTCTTCCGGAAATATTTTCCTTGTAAACAATTCTACCGTTTATATCCTCAATTACAACTTTTGCCTCACTATGGTATGTTCCGAGCTCTATTATCAGTTCATCTGAAACAGGATTAGGGAATATTTTTATAATCTCTTCAGGATTTACATCAATACCTGTATCTGTTGATATAACCAGCTCAAAAACACAATTTGCGAAATTTCCGGCTTCGTCGGTAACTGTCCATGTTATTGAGTGCGTTCCGATTGGAATATTTGCATTTGCTAAAGTTGACTGAGTATTAAAATCATTTTCAACTGAAGCTATACCACAATTATCTTCAACTGATTCAGGGTCAAACTCCATACCATCAACGATATAAAAACTTTCTCCGGGCAAAATTGTTCTAGTTTGATTCTGTTTGCAAATAACAACAGGATCCGAAACATCGATTACTTCGACCTGAAAATTAATTTCCGTTATATTTCCTTCAAGGTCGGCAACTTCAATAATGATATCATTAACACCTGAGATATTAGTTCCGGGAGAAGGTATTTGTGTGATAATAAGGTCTTCCGGGTCGGCACAATCGTCTGTTGCAATCACTTGCTCTGTATAATCGGGCAATGATGCCTGACAATATTGATTTGCATCAATTTCAATAATTCCCGAAGGGGCTTCAACAATAAATGGTGGATTCTGATCCGGTGATGTTTCTGCTTTGATATCAAAGCTAAAATTTCTGATATTAAAAGCATCTGTATAAACAGTAATGATTGCCGTTTTCTCTCCAAGCTCAGTTGCATGATATGTAACATCAAAGGTATCTGTACTACCCGCAGCAACTAAACCCGGTATAGATGAAACGTTAAAATCATCGGCATCATCTCCGGTAACACTTATTTCATGTACAGTCATATCTACTTGTCCGTCATTTATTATAGTAAAAGTTCTTGACCAAGAATAATCAATATTATCTGTATCACATAACTGCACCAAGCCAAAATCCGTATTATTATTAAACTCCGGGGTATTATCACCTTCTTCTATCTCATTGCCATTGCCTGACAAGCTAATATAAGGCACTAAATAAGCAGCTATACTATTTGACACAATTCCATCAACTATTGCGAAATCACCTCCAATATAAATATTATAATTATCATCAATACTGATAGAGTAAATATTTCCATTTGTTCCACCACCTAATCCAAACCAGTTATTTCCATCAAAATAAGCAATATCATACATGTCGGAACTTTTTTGTTCAAAGCTGAATTGACCTACCATATATAAAAATCCGTTATTTCCAATTTTAATTCTGTTTACTTCCCCGTATATATTATCAATAATTGTTTCCCATTCTGTTCCATCCCACATTGCCAGTTTCAGGACATCTTGCCCGCCAATATCTTCAAAACCTCCGGCTATAAAAATATTGTTATTCTCATCAACAGCAATTGCCCATATACCATTGTCAATTCCTTCTCCCAAAGGCAACCATTGAGTACCATTCCATTTGGCAACATTATTTACGGGCACATCTCCTCCTGCCATTGTAAAGTCCCCAACAACATAGAGGTTGCCGACGTTGTCAATTGCGATATCTCTAACTCCTCCATTGAGTCCTCCATTTAGGGTGTTCCAGTTGTCTCCATCCCATTTTGCGACTCTCCCCACATCCAAGCCATGAATTTCGGTAAAATATCCCGACACGTATATATTTCCATCATTATCGGCTTTAATTCTTGTTACCGACTGATTAGTTCCGTCACTAAAAGCTTCCCATTCTGTTCCATTCCACATTGCGAGGTTATTAACATCTGTTTCTCCTGCTTTTTTAAAATATCCGCCAACATAAACATTGCCGTCATTATCCACTTCTATAGCATATACTTCGTCATCTATGCCGCTTCCCAGGGCTTCCCATTCGGTGCCGTTATATTTAGCTATACGCATAGCTTCTGTTTGCCCTGCATAGAAAAAAGAACCTCCGGCATATATATTTCCATCACTATCTTTTTTAAGTTCGTACACATTACCATTAATTCCTTTAATACTTTCATCATAATAAATTGGTTCCCATTGGGTTTCATTCCAAACAGCTATCCCGGCGAAATTCTGATTACCTGCTTCACGTCTAAATCCACCAACATAAAGAGAATCATTTTGATCTATATATAACTCGTAAGGGTTGCCGACAAAAACGTCGTCACCTAATGCTGACCACTCTGCACCATCCCATTTAGCGACACCTCCGGTCTCAACTGTACCCCCTGCAATCCAAAACCAACCACCGGCATATAAATTATCATCATCATCAATGGTCAAGGACAAGACTGTGCTGTTTACTCCATTAGCCGGATGCTGCCACTGAGAACCATCCCAAAAAGCAATCCGATTAACAGGAGTAAGACCTGCCTGAGTAAAAAATCCTCCTACATATATATTATCTGACCCGTCAATGGCTACTGCCAATGCTGTGGCATTAAATGCTGTACTAAAAGTACTCCAATCAGTTCCATCCCATTTTGCAATACGATTAGCTGTTATTCCTCCTGCCTGGTTAAAATCCCCTACAACAACTAACTCGTTGATGCTATTAAAAGCCAACTTATACGCCGGTTCATTTAATCCTTGCCCCAATGCAAACCAGTCGTCACCATCCCATTGCGCAATCCTGTTTACCAACAATGCATCTGAATGAGTAAAACTGCCAACAACATACAAGTCTCCATTTTCATGAAATTTCATATCATAAACCATATCATTAAGTCCTGATTCAAGGGCAAACCAATCGCCACCATCATATCCTGCAATATTATTTACCGCTACTCCACCTGCCTCACTAAAATTACCTCCCGCAAATAAAACACCATCATCATCTATTATAAGACTACGAACAGCTCCATTAATACCACCAAGATCCGACCATTCTGCTCCATCCCATTTTGCAATATTGCTTACAGCAGTATTGTATGCTGTCTGAAAAGATCCTCCAATATATAAATTGCCTTCATTATCTTTTGTTATTGCATAAACCAATCCGTTAATACCCTGAAGCCCAAAGTTCTTATCCCAATTTTCTCCATCATCAGATTTTAAAAATCCCGAATTATCTTTTTTTGAATATTTTTCTATCCCCATTTTTGATTCAAAATCATTATATGGCGAACTTGCCTTTGACAAACAAACGAACAATGCAAAAGACAAAAAACCGGATATTATTATAGCTCTTTTCATTTTTATAATAATTTGTTTAAAGATGTGATTTAATTATTTGATTTGCCCTTTACAAATTTATGTCAATTTTAAATAAGTTGTATTTAAAAAATAAAATATTTATACTAATTTTATATTTTTGAATAAAAAGTAAATAAAATTTTGCTTATTATCTCCTTTTATATGCTTGAATAATTTGTCCGATTTAAAAAAATCATCTTTATATTCCCAAATCTTCTATCTTTTCTAAATAGAGAATTTTTAAATAGTGGAAATTTAGTAATTTAAGCTTAAAACTTCAAAAACCTGTTTTAAATAACAGAACAAATGCAATAATAATTATAGAATGGTTGAATTATTCATCTATCTCAATACGTTTCTTCAATGATTGCTTTTTTCTTTATACCTAGTTTTTTTAATTCCTTTTTAACAGCTTTCATCATACCGGGAGGTCCGCATAAGTAAATATAATTAACACTATTGTTAATATAGTTTTTTAGAAAATCTTCCGTTATAAAACCATTAGCATATTCATTAGTTTTATCATCAGATAAGATATTAATAAAACTATCGGCTAACATATTATCAAATTCATCCTTCAGAATAATATCTTTAACTGTTTTATTAGCGAATATTAGTTTATTATTGCCGATTTCATTTTTTGAGTCAAGATGTTTAAATATAGAAATAAAAGGTGTAATCCCTGCGCCTCCTGCAATAAACAAACCTTCTCCTTTGTATGTAATTGAACCAAACACATCGCGTATAATTAATTCCTCTCCTTCTTTTAATTTATTTATTTCGTTGGTAACACCTTTATGTTCAGCATATACTTTTATAACAAATTGCAAAAAGTCATCATCGGGCAGATTTGTAAATGTAAAAGGTCTATCTTCATCTTTCCATCCTTTCTTATTAACTGAAATGCTCGTTGCCTGCCCTGGTTTGAAATTATATCCGGCAGGTTTCTCAGTTGTAAATTGTTTTACATCATGGGTAAGCTTTTTTATAGATTTGATTTTAACTACATGATTTTTCATAATTAAGATTTTAAATTTACAAAGGATATATTATAACTTTCTCTCTGGCAATCGATGAAGCATGGAAAAGACCCACAGCATCATTAGATATATTACCTTGAATATTAGCCGGAGGTGTATCAAAAGGACCTCCTGAAAATCCTGTTTCAGCGCCAACGCCCGTATAAAAAATATAAGATTCCTCCGTTATCGAATGTGTATCCACAATTATTGTATCTAGTTCATTTATCTTATAATCTATCCTTCTTGATATTACATTCATGCCATCAATATATGTGCCATCGAAATACTCATCATCAATAAACATAATTTTATCAAAAGTGTCTGTTAAACGTTTCCCGTTTGCATATACATGCCACATGTAATTATCACCTATTCCTTCAGGTTCTTTAGCATAAAGCAGAATGTCATATTGTTCACGCGAAGAGTTCCATTTATAACCCAGCGAATCCGTCAGCATTTTTCGCTTCATGGTTGATTCAGCATAATAATAATCATTGTCGTATTTTATATCAAGATAATAAGTCCTTCCAATCACTCCATAAACATCTTTTTCTGTTTCATATATTCCAGGACCTTTTTCTGAAAGCTCAAAAATATTCCCATAATCATCGCTTATAGTTACTATTGCACCTGATAATTTTATTGGTGACTTGTCAGAAAAATATGGTCTTGTTTTGCTAATATATACTCTATGTGCAGTTGTATCATTTGTTATCATTCCATCAACTGCTAAGATATCATGATCCTCAATTTTAAAATCAATATCAATTTCCTCAACGCATGACAACAACATTAAAAAAGCTATATTAGCCATTAAAATATATTTTAATTGTGTTTTTATCATAATTATTAAAAATTAAAATTATATGAAACTGCCGGTATTATTCCAAACATATATATTTTATAAGCTTCAATTTCATTTGGATTATCTTCATTCTGTTCAAAATAATAAGAGAAAACATTTTTTCTAAAATATGCATTATATACCGAAAAGTTCCATTCTCCCTGCCAGCTTCTTTCGGGTCTTTCACGTGAATTTATATTTAGAGAAAGGTCTAGTCTATGATAATCAGGCAATCTTTCAGCATTTCTGTCTGAATAAATTGGGATAGTAACCCCTTGATATTCATATTTTCCTATTGGCATAGTAACCGGTCTTCCCGTGTGATATACCCAATTGGCAGAGGCAGTTATGCTATTACTAACATCATAAGAAAGTACTATTGAAAGGTCATGAGGTCTGTCATAGGCAGCAGGATATGCTTTCCCCTGATTAATTTCAGGAATTTTTCTTTCGGTTTTTGATAAAGTATAACTTATCCAACCTGTAAAATCTCCTTTTGTTTTGTTTAGCATTAATTCAATACCATAAGAACTTGCATCCCCTATTCTCAATTCTCCTTCCAGTGCAGGATTAAGAATCAATCT
>PWLF01000090.1 GCA_003559475.1 Bacteroidales bacterium | reverse complement strand
TTCCTCTATAGTTTGGTATAGTTCCGTCATCAACCATTGTAAAACAATCGGCTGCAACTTTTTTTCCTAATTTATTTGTAAAGGCGCCGATTCCTTTTGCAATATTATCTGCTTCAAGAGGGTGTCCGACTGCTTCGTGTACCAGTACTCCTCCATAGCCATTTTCCATCATAACATCCATTGTCCCTGCTGGGGAGTCTTCGGCTTTAAGCATATCAATAGATTCTCTTGCTGCACTGCGAGCAAGATCCTCAGGAGACCTTTTTTCAAACATTTCAAAGCCACTGTGGTAGCTCATTCTGTTACTACCCATGTGCCTGTTATCATTTTCTTCGCCTAATGTACTAATGCCAAACATTAGCAAAGGAAGTTCATCTTTAAGATATAACCCTTCACTGTTAGCTATTACGCGACTTCTTATTTGATCATAATAACTTATATAAGCCATCTTGATTCTTGAGTCATAGTCTAATGCTGCTTGATCAGCCCTTTGCATTATTTCTGTTCTCTTGCTGTCTGCAATCTCTTCAAGAGGTTGTACTACAGATATATATGATTTTCTATCTTCTTCTGCAAGATCAACAGAAGAAATTTTTTGTTTGCCATTTCTGGCAACATAAGAAGCAACCTCTGCGGCTTTCATTAGACTCTTTTCGTCTAATGCATCGGAATAAGCAAAGCCGGTTTTTTCACCGCAAATTACTCTAATGCCGGCGCCTTGACGTACACCATATACGCCGCTTTTAAATATTGATTCTTCCATAGATATCTCTCGTGATACCCTGTTCTCTAAGTATATATCTGCAAAATCACCTCCTTGCTGAAGAGCTTTTGCAATAATTTTTGATAAAGTTTCTTTATCCATATCTAACGCATCTCCCGGCTTTATTTCTTGTTTACATGATGTCAACTGTGTAAGAATGCTTGGTGTAGCAGCAACCAACAAACCGCCTTTCATGCTAAGCTCTAAGAATTTTCTTCGGGAAATCCCTTTTAAGGGAAATTTTTTATTATCCATTATTTAAGAATTTAATTAAACGCTGTATTTTTTTAAATAGTAAATTAGTGCTTTTAATATATTAAAAAATCCCTTATTATCAATTCATTTTAATCAATGAATACCTATAATCAAGGGTTTTATTATATATTGTTTTTTATAAAAGAATGATAAAAAGCAAATATAAATATTTTTTTCAAATATTTGTTTAGTTTTGCTTAATATTTTCAAAAAGTAAATAGTAAAACATAGAACAAAATATGGATAGCGTTTTGGACTTTATCAAATCTGTTTTGCTTTCTACCGCTAATCAGATTTTTTTAATATTTGGTTTGCTTTTTCTATTTGGACTTTTTTTATACCTTTTTTCTCGTTTTACCCGAATAACATACAGCAAATCTGTTGGGAGCAGAGTAGATGTTATTTTTACCGGATGGATAGGAACTCCTGTTCATGAGTTGGGGCATGCATTGTTTTGCTTAATATTCAGACATAAAATAATGGATATTAAACTCTATACGCCAAATTCTACTGATGGAACATTGGGCTATGTTAGCCATAGATATAATAAAAACAGTATTTTTCAAAGAATCGGTAATTTTTTTATCGGAGTAGGACCGATAATTTTTGGCTCCTTAGTGCTTTATTTGGTGTTTTATTTTTTGGTTCCAAACAAACAAGATATTTTTTTGGTTATAAATAAAAATAATCAGGTTTTGGCAGACATTAAAGGATATGAATATGCAGAAATTATTAAAACTCTTTGGAACACCATTACATTAACGGTTTTGCAATTATTTAGCTCTGAAAACTTAAGTGATTATCGCTTTTGGATATTTTTGTATCTGGCAATTTGCATCTCATCTCATATTGAACTTAGTCCATCAGATATTAAAGGAGCGGCTACAGGTTTTGTTTCTTTAATAATACTAATATTGATAATAAATATTATTGTTACAGGTATGGAAATGCTTAGCTTAAACGAATATTTTGGTGATAGCTGGAGATATTTCAAAATTGAAAGCTATTCAGTAAACATATTTTCCGGATTCTTCGGTTCAATATTGTTTTTTGCGTCAATCATGTCTGTTATGAATTTTTTATTATCGTATATTTTATTTTCCATTTATAATTTGATTTCGAGAAGGGAGTTTATCAATCCTGCATGGTAATTTTTTCAATCTTGTTATTTGCCGACTTTATTACTGTATCACTTATATTGATTTGATTATTAAGATTATATATTTTTTTATAGTATTTTTGTGAAAAAATTTTTTAAAATATTTTTTGTAAAATGAGTTATTTAATAAAATTTTCTTTAGTATTTTTTGTTCTGTTTATTTTTAATATAAACATTTCTTATTCTGATAGTTTAAGTGAGAATTTTTTTTCAAAAATAGATTCATTAGAAAAGGAGGGTTTATATGATTTAACATCAGATAAATTGCAAAACTTTATTGAATTACAATTAGAAAATGACAGTATTAGTCACAGTGTTCTTAGTCATGCATATCAGAGAAAAGGCATTAGTTATAGAGCTCTTGGGCGGAATCCTCAATCCATACAATTATTTGATAAAGCAGTTAAACATGCGTTTTTAGCAGGAGATTCTATAGAAGTTGCTAATGCATATAATGAATTGGGATATAGTTTTACAATGATGGGTCGCTATAAAGAGGCTCTGGAGTATTATACAAAAACCCTGGAAATAGATGAAAAGCTTGAGTCGTGGATAGGAGTTGCAATGGATTTAAATGCCATAGGAAAGATTTACGAGTTCTGGAAACAGTATGATGAAGCACTCGACTTTTTTTATCAGTCACTCGAAATTGCAAGAGATTTGGATAGTAAAAGTATGATAGCTTTAAGAAAGGCTAGCATAGGCTCGGTTTATAAATCAATGGGGGAGTATAATGTTGCTTTGGAGTGGCTGGAGAAATCTCTTGAAATGGAAAGAAATCTTGGTAATATTGTAAGAGAAGGCTATAGACTTGATCAAATTGGAGAGCTATATACTTTAAAAGGAGATTTTTTAACAGCAGAATCTTACCTTTTGCAAGCATTAAATATTTTTAGAGATAATAATATTTTTGCTTCAGAGTCTATAACTCTTAATCATTTGGGCTTTAACAGTTTAAAAAAGGGAGACTTCCCGGTTGCAAGAAATTATTATAATAAAAGTCTGTCAATTGCCGAGAATTTAGATTTTCATAATATGCTTCAAAAAAATCATAGAGAGCTTTCTATGCTTTATGAAGAGTTAGGCAACTATAGCAATGCACTTGATCATTACAAGGAGTATATAGTTTTAAAAGATACGGCATTTTCAGAAAAAGCCCGTCAGGAGCTTTTATATTTTCAGGTAAAATATGAAACTGAGCAAAAAGAAAAAGAGTTGGCTTTGCTTAATAAAGAAAAGCTTGAGCAAAAGTTGAAGCTTAACAAATCAAATCAGCAAAGAATTACATTGGGCGGAGTGTCAGTTATTCTGTTAGTTTTATTGGGAGCTCTTTATAGCCGTTTTTATATTAAAAAGAAAGCTCAAAAAAAATTATCCGCTTTAAATATTAAACTAAAAGAAATAAACCAAACAAAGGATAAGTTTTTTAATATTCTTGCTCATGACCTTAAAAATCCGATATATTCATTTCGAAATATTTCAACAGCTGTACATGATAGTTATAAAGATTTAGAACCTGATCAAGTTATTAGCTTTACTCATGAACTAAAGAGTTCATCAATAAAATTATGTTCTTTTCTTGATGAGCTACTAAAATGGGGTGCATCTCAAACAGGTTATATTGTACCTAAGAAGCATAATTTTGAAATAAAACCTTTATTTGATGAACTTGTTGATTTGCATAACATCATGATTAAGAGTAAAAATATTAAATTAAACATTAATGTTGATCCTGAACACTATGTCTTTGCCGATCGAGATATGATGCATACTGTTTTTAGAAATTTAATTTCAAATGCTGTTAAATTTACATTTGAAAAAGGTTGGATTAATATTGACAGTATTATTAAAGATAATCATATTTTAATAAAAGTAGCGGATAGTGGAATAGGAATTTCGGAAGAAGATATAGGAAAGCTTTTTGATATAGGTTATGATAATTCAGAAATTGGAAATAGTGATCAAAAAGGTAGTGGTATAGGGCTTGTTCTTTGCAAGGAGTTTTTGGAAAGAAATAATGGAAGCATTAGTGTTGAAAGCAAATTAGGTGAGGGTTCGGTTTTTATGGTGTCTTTACCGATTAATGAATGATATAACAAAATCTAAGATGAGTGATACAAAGAAAATAATTATTGTTGATTACCATAAAATTGTCAGAGATGGTATAAAAGCAATGCTTGTTGGCAATAAAGCTTTTTCTGTTATGGCTGATGTAAATTCAGGGAAAGAGTTAATGAAATTGCTTAAGAGTGTACAACCTGATATAGTTATTTTGGATATTGCTATGCCCATAATGGATGGTATTGAAATCACAAAATTGTTAAATCAAAGATACGATGATATAAAGATTTTGATTTTGACTGCCAACTCTACAGAAACTAATATAGTGGAAACAATTAAATCCGGAGCAAATGGTTTTTTATCAAAAGAAAGTTCTCGTGATGAATTTATAAAAGCATTAAATTATATAGCAAGAGGTGAAGATTATTATGGAGAATCTATAAGTAATATTATTTATAAAAGTTATACAAATATTATTAAAGGGAGTAATAAAAGTAAAGAAGACAAGATACTTACTGATAGAGAACTGGATATAATGAAAGCTTTTTCAGAAGGATTAAGTTTTAAAGAAATTGCCGATAAATTAAACATTTCTGCACGTACTGTTGAAACTCACAGGAATAATATTTTACAAAAACTTGAATTAAAAAATACCATTGAAATGGTAAAATACGCCATAAAAAGAGGTATTGTTAAATTGTGATTTTTTAAATACTATTATTAAATAAGTTTAGAATTGTTTTATATAATAAAGCCCGATTTTTTATACGGGTAGACTTTCATAACAATATTTAGTCTATAATTTTTTAATTAAAATCTAACGTGAATTCCCTTACCTGATAAGTAAAATCACGGATAGTAATTTAAGGTATTTAACTTATTGATTTAATTAGCTTGCGAGAGGTATTTTTGCCAAACAAATATTTTGAATTATTATAAAGCCAATTTTTAGAAGTAGTAAAATGAATAGTAATTATAACTCTGAGATAATTAAGATTGCAGAAATAATCATTAAAAAATCTAAGGATTATCATAATCGGGGGCAACTTATCGAAGCTGCTAATATGATAAGAAAAGCCAAGGAGTTTTTTTTGCCTGAGCTTGAAGAAAGCTCTGATAATGAAGCAGCGGTTGAACTAAAAGCATTATATGATAAAACGTCAAGTAAGATAACTAACTCTATGATAAAAGTATTACCAAAACAATCAAATATTAATTTAAAATAACCAAAAAACAATGAAGAATCTAAAGTTTTTTAAAATCAGTTTAAATACTCTGTTATTAATTTTTTGCATAACAGCAGTTACACATGCCCAATGGAAATGGAAAAACCCAATGCCTCCGGAAAAAGAATCCAATCACATGACACATGTCTCCGGTCAAACTTATGTATTGATTGGAAGTCATTACATATTAAAGACCGAAGATGGAGGAAGCTCATGGGTACACACAAATCATCCTCAGCTCAGAGGCTTTAATAAAGTGTTCTTTTTGGATGAGAACATAGGCTTTGTAGTTGGCAGCAACGCAATTTTTCTAAAAACTACAGATGGTGGTGATAACTGGATAGAAAAAGACACAGGCGCAGAAACAGCATACTATGAAGAAGTTTATTTCTTAAATGAGGATGTTGGTTTTATACACGATCTAATGAATGGATTATTTAAAACCACTGACGGTGGCGAAAACTGGACCGGCATATCATCACCAAGCATGACTATCATAAAATTTTTCGATGATAACATCGGCTATGGAACTCGAAGAGGTGGTGTTTTTTCAAGGACAACCAATGGCGGGGAGGATTGGGATGAGCTTCATTCGCAACTAAGTTTTTACTGGATTCATGATATGCATCTTATTGACGAAGAAACCATCATTCTGGCATCATGGGGTGGAATATATAAAAGTACCGATGGCGGAGTAACATGGGTTGCAAAACTAAATCCTGAGGATGAAGTGAAGGCTCTTTCATTCGTTAGTGAAACCAAAGGCTATGCGTTGGGGAAAATGTCTCGGATATATAAAACCACAGATGCAGGTGAGACCTGGACCAACACCAACCTCTTGCCCGATTATTATCTTGACTTCAACTATAATAAGTTTATGGCTTTAGAGAATGAGCATAAAGGATTGGTAGTGGGCAGTTTTAATAAAGCCGCCCTCATTAATTTACAATCAAACACCTATGAAACAGCTTCTCAATACTTAACAAACGAACAATTCAATGACGCCGCCTTTGTAAACGACACCACCATTGTGGCTGTTGGTAGCGGAGTGATTGCTTACTCAAACACAAACGGCAGAACATGGACTATTCAGGAGTCTTCTATAAATTATGCAGAAGTACATTTTATTGATGAAAATACTGGCTTTGCTGTAGGCTCTGGTATTTATAAAACCACTGATGGAGGTAAAAATTGGGATCTTAACTATAACCCGGGGAATTATTCAAGGTCAGTA
>PWLF01000240.1 GCA_003559475.1 Bacteroidales bacterium | reverse complement strand
TTTATCTATCATATCAATCATCTTTTTGCTCTTTTGTTAATAAAAAACAAAAGATATTAAACTTTTTAATATGGATACTTTTCGATTAACAGAGTGGATACTTTTCGATTAATATATACACGGAGCAATTTTCTTATACTTTTGTTTAAGTTTTTTTGTTGCCTCCACACCATCCATAACAGGCATTTGAATATCCATAAGTATTATATCATATTTGCCGGATTCGTATTTCTCGATAGCTTCCTGTCCATTGCCTGCAGTATCAACATTATGTCCATGGTGTTTAAGCATTAGGCTTACAACCATTTGATTTACTTTTTTATCATCGACCAACAGTATACTACAAGCAGGGGCCTCTTTATATTTTTCCTGCATAATTGCAATGTCACATTTTTTTTCAGGCTTATCTACAGCTTTAGCCGTAAAAGTAAACCAAAAAGTGCTTCCTTTTCCCGGTTTGCTATTAACTCCTATTTCGCCTCCAAGCATCTCTGCCAATTCTTTACATATAGATAACCCCAAACCTGTGCCTTCAAAGTACCCAATTTCAGGTGCATCAGCTTGAGAAAAAGGCTTAAACAATTCTTTTTGAAGTTCCGTACTAATTCCAGGACCTGTATCTTTCACTTCAATTTTTATCTTAACTGTGTCACTTTCAGGATAATAATTTGACGAATCCCGAGGTTCAGCAAGCTTTGCATTTATAGATATAGTACCTTTTTCAGTAAATTTAACAGCATTAGAAACCAGATTATTTAATATCTGGTTTAACCTGTTTTTGTCAGTTTTAATATATTTAGGTATCTGCCTACTTATTGTCGTTTTAAGTTCAATATTTTTGTGACATATCGAAGAGAAGAGCCCGGTAACATTTTCAAATAAAGATTTCAGTGTAAATATTTCATGCTTTAGAGTAATTTGTCCTGATTCAATTTTAGAATAATCAAGAATAAGATTTATTATCTCCCTAAGATTTTCTCCTGATTGGCGTAATGTGTCAACATATAACTTTTGTTCTTCTTTAAGTTTAGTATCGGCAAGTAAATCAATAAAGCCAATCATGCCTGCAAGAGGAGTTCTGATTTCATGACTCATATTTGCCAGGAATTTTTGTTTGAATTCTGCTGCTTTTTTAGCAATCACTATTTCATTTTCTAATTCTTTGGCTTTCTTTATTTTAGATACATCTCTTACAATTCCTAATATAAGGGGATGTTCCCCTGCTTTTATAATTGTTGTACTTGCTTCAACATCCACAACCTTTCCTTTTTTAGTTTTTATCTCAAACTCAACTACATTATCCAGTTCTTTACCTTTTCGTCTGTCTATATACCTTTTCTCTATAATTATTTTTGATTCTTCCGTCAGCAATTTTGAAAAATCAAAATCATCAGCTGTTAGTTCACTATATGAATACTCTGATAAACGGCAGAACTGCTTATTGACATATTTGAAGTTTCTTCCCTGAAGCATATATATTGCATCGAAGGCATTTTCAGCCAGAGTACGATATTTTTTTTCGCTTTCAGAAAGTGCTTGTTCAGCCTTTTTCTGTATGGTGATGTCAGTGTGAGTGCCAACTAACCTGGTTGGTTTATTGTCTGTATCTCTTTCAACAATTTTTCCTTTGCCGTTTATCCACATCCAATCACCATTTTTCTTTCTAAATCGGAATTCTGTATTATAAATAGAGGATTTACCCGTTAAATATTCTTTTATTGCTTTTTTAGCCACCGGCAGATCATCGGTATGTACAAGAGATGCCCATGCTTCAAAATTATGGGCGAACTCACCGGGCTTATAGCCTGCCATAGTGTAATACCTGTCATCAAAGTATGTTTCATTGGTAATAAGATTCCAGTCCCATATACCTTCATTTGTAACAGACATAGCCAAGTCAAGCCTTTCTTCGCTCTCTTTCAAAGCTTTTTCTGTTTTCTTTTTTTCTGATATATCAGTTCCAATACTTAACAAGGCTTTTTCCCCATACCAGCTAACTTTTTTAACATAAATCATTAAAGGAAAAGATGAGCCGTCTTTTCTGTAATGCATAACCTCAAACGAAGCCTCCCCTTTCTCTTTAATCTGTTTAATTCTACTATTGATAAGGGCAGCGCTTTCTGGCAAGTCAATCTCTTGAAGACTCATCCGCATCATCTCATCTCTGCTATATCCATGTAGTTTAAGATTATGTTCATTAGTATATAAAAAATTTCCATTAAAATCATGAACTGTTATTGCGTTGGGTGCAAGGTCAAGCATTGAAGCAAGAGTTGATATTTCGTCATCTGCAATTTTTTTCTCGGTAATATCTCTCGTAACACCTAAAAGTCCAATAGGTTCTCCTTTACTGTTTCTAAGAAAAGTAACACTAATAGACGCCCATTTTAAAGATTTATTTATATCATAATATTCAACCTCCAAAACTCTTGACCTATTTTTATCAATATCAGGATTTCTTTCTTTTTCAATTTCTTCAGCAATTGTATCATTGAAAATTTTCAGAGTGTTTTCAGGGAAAAGATCGGTAAGCTTCATTTCCAAATATTGCTGAACTGAAATTCCCTTAACCTTCTCAACCGAATTACTTATATATGTTATATTAAAATTTAAATCAGACATCCAAACAATATCCGAAATATTTTCAGTAATTAAACGATATTTTTCTTCGCCCTCTTTCAGTTTAATTTTATGCTGTTCAGCTTCTTTTTTTTCATCAAAAAGCCGCAAAGCCATTTTTATCGAAGCGTCCAACACTGCAATCCCCGGATTTTTTACAACATAACCATAAGATGATAATTTTTCTGCTTTTTCAACGAATTCACCGGAAGTATGGCTTGAAAGGAATACAATCGGGATGTCGGTTTTTTCAAGAATCTGCTCGGCAGCCTCAGTACCATAAATACCACTGCCCAAATTAATATCCATAAGAATAAGATCAAGGGAATTCCTGTTTTTTAAAGTATATTCAACTGCTTTTTCGCCGGTATCTAAATGTTTAACAATATAACCTTTCTTTGCCAATTGGTCAGATTGAACATTAGCAGTTATTTCTTCATCTTCAACAAGAAGTATGGTAGTTTTTTTTTTCATTTTATTAAGCCTTTAGAGATTGCCTAAAAAATATCAACGCTTTTTAAAAGTCGTACCTCATAGTTAATAATGTTCGTATATTACTAATTTCTTTAGATTCTTCAAACATAAATTTATTATCAGGTTCACCATAAGCTGCTACATCATAAATAATTTCAAGGTTCAGGCTTAAGTTATCATATATTCGGCTAATTCTTGGTGCAATTCTATATACATATTCAATATTTGTACCTCTACCCCAGTGTTCTCCTGTTATTTCTTTTTCAGAGCCAAGGTTTTGAGTATAACCGCCAAACAAGCCAAATCGCCAATTATTGCCGGTAGTTTCAACATCTGTCCACAGAGACATAGTACGAATTCCTGAATAACCTCTTATTTCTCTGCTTTCGTCAATGTAGTCTGTTTCTCCATAACCTCCTAGCATAACAAGATGAGTCATATTCTCACCATAAATACCCTGGGTTTTAATGCTTAATGATGGAAAATCAAGTTTAAAAAACAAATTACCCATAAGGCTTTCCATAGTTTCATTAGTTTTATAGCCGTTTGGGGTTTCTGTTCTTGGCATTAAAGTCATATAACCAATTGAGGCTCCTGTGGTCAATATGTCACCTGAAAACATTGTTTGAAAAAATGATTCAGGTACACCGCTGTTTCTAGTGTATTTAGTATTTGGTCCATCATGACCGGTTGCAGCAAAATCACTATGAGTTAAAACGGTGCCAATAAAACTTAGACTTTCAAACTTATAAGTAAAGCGTAACTGCGGAGCTCTATTCAAAACATGTATAGGTACCGAAGCACCAAAGTTTATAACTCCCGGGAAGCATGTTGTTATAAACAACGGATGCCAGTATTGCCCTGCGACAATTTCTGAATTATCCCAGTTAAGCCTGATAAAAGCATGACGCAACCTTAAATGATGAAAATTGTCGGGAACTGTTCCCATAAAATCACCTTCAACATGAGCATAAGACTTTGCACCAAGTATATCCGGGCCATGAATACTAGTCCACAATCTGCTAGTCATAGCAAAATAAGCTAGATCAGGATTATCGTTGATATCATTACCGTCAGGGTCAAAATTTTCAGGAGCAGGATATAGGAGTATATTACCATGTCTTCCTGCCACGACCTGCCGTGTATCATAACTCACCTCAGAATTTACAAAACCGTTGAAGTTGATTTTAAATTTAGAATCTTCATCCTTATTATTTGCAAAATTTATTTGGGAATTGCACAAAAATGCAAATAATACTATTGAAAATATCAAGTTATTGTAAATTTGCTTCATAACTTCTTCTTTTTTTCAAGTGTTCAAGGACACTTTACATTATTACTTTTTTCATATTTTGAACCGCCATAATATTTCAGGCTGCTTCTAGGGTAAATCTAGTTGCTGGTTGTCACTAAAGGGTCAACCAGCAACTAGAACCTCTATTTAAAACTTCTCATAATCGTCATCCTTAGCTTTTCCCATATCAATGTTCACACCTTTATCTTGGGTAGGTTGTTGTTTTTGAACATTCTTTTTGGGTTCGTCACCGGTTTTAGGTTGTTCTTGCACCTGATGTGCAGCTTGTTGTTGTGTTAGTGCCGGCTGTGCTTGTTTTGCCTGTTGCGATTTTCTCATTGATTGAGCTTTAGCTTCATCAATTTTGAAATAAGAAACCATTTCAAGCAGTTGATCAGCCTGACCTGCAAGTTCTTCACTTGAAGTAGCCATTTCCTCACTTGCGGCAGCATTTTGCTGTGTAACCTGGTTAAGCTGCTGTATAGCAGAGTTTACCTGGTCAGCGCCTGAGTTTTGCTCAATACTTGCTGCCGTAACTTCCTGAATTAGCTTAGTAGTTTTGTCAATTTCAGGAATAAGCTCCTGCATTAGCCCACCGGCTTTTTCTGTTACATCAACACTTTCCGTTGCCAGTTGGTTTATCTCGTCAGCAGCTACTTTACTATTTTCAGCCAGTTTCCTTACTTCAGAAGCAACCACGGCAAAACCCTTACCATGCTCACCTGCGCGTGCAGCTTCTACTGCGGCGTTTAGAGCAAGTATATTTGTTTGCCTTGAAATCTCGCTAATAATTGAGATTTTATCAGCAATTGTTTTGATAGACTGCAGACTTTGATTAGCAGCCGTTCCAACTTCCTGTATTCCTTCAGATACTTTCTTAGAAATACTTTCTGTTTCGCGTGCATTATCAGTATTTTGTTGGATATTAGCTGCCATCTCTTCCATTGACGAGCTTGCCTCTTCAGCTGAAGATGCCTGCTCGGTGCTACCCTGAGACATTTCTTGTGAGGTGGATGACATCTGTTGGCTTGCTGCTGCAATATTATTAGAACCTGAAACAACGCTACCAATAACTTCACGCAGCTTTTCCGCCATGCTTTGCATTGCATTTGCCAACTGCCCTATCTCATCTTTTCTTTCAATAAATTCTCTTTCAATATTAACAGTAAGGTCTCCATCTGCAATGGTTTCTGCAATTTTAACACCCCTGTTTATTCCTGTTGTAACCATCCTAGTAATAAAAATACCCAATGCAATTGCAATAATTATTCCAATTATTATACCTGCAAGTACCATTGCATTGCTTGCTGCAATTGTAGCGTCACCTGCCTGAACTTCCTCTTGAGCAACTTGCACATTTATATCCTTCAATTCCTGAATTAGTTCCATTGTTCGGCCATGAGCATTCAAAGACTCATTAGTAAGCACGTCACTCATATCCTCAAACTGATTAACAGCCTGATCTACCTCTCTACTAATCAATTCGAAATAATTAAACACTCCTTGCTGTGCTTCCTGCATATAATTAATATAATGCGTTATCGCTGCATCCTGATTTCCCTGCCTGATATAATCCTGTATTACCGCAACTGCCCGATGGAAATCCTGGTGATCCTGATCCATATCTGCAACAAGCCTGTTAAATTCCCTGTTGTCCGTTTCAAATTCAGGTAACCATTGTCCGAAATTACAACGAGTATGGTCGTCACCACCTTCAAAAACTTCCATGTTCAGAATAGCATTGAGAGTCTGAACCTGCAATTCATAGTGGTCTTTCATAAACAGTTCTATATCCCTGTCAAGTTGCATCGGATACATTATGTCCAGTTCCATAAGCCCAGCATGTTCACTGTCAACATTTTCCATATTAATTCGAGCCCAGTCGTTAAGTTCAGAAAGCATCTGCTCATAAACCCTAGCTTCTTCCTCTGTTTGATCAAGTGGTATAAACAATTCATGGCTGTGCTGATAATTCTCCCTGTAGTTTTGAATATCTCTCAAAATTTGTTCCCTGTCATCGCGACCAAGGTTATTGTCAAGCAACTGTACATATCCTCTTTGAAGGGCTTCCAAGTTAGCTTCCATTTCACCTAAGTACTGAATACTTGGCATTCTAACATCAGACACCTCGTGGAATGAGTTACCCACATTTCTGAGGCTAATCAATCCTATAACGCCTATAATTATGGCTATCTGTAAAGTTTCACCACGTTGTTGTCAGTTTTGTTTTCTTTCTGATTGTGAAGTGAAGCGTAGCGAAACGAAACAATCAGAAAGAAAAGAAGCGTTCAAAATGAAAACTTGTTTTATTTTT
>PWLF01000184.1 GCA_003559475.1 Bacteroidales bacterium | reverse complement strand
CAATCATCAGCAAATACTGTCACACTTACAAGATTATTTTCAACAGGATATCCTGTAAACGGGCTAATAATATGAGAATATCTTTCTCCGTCTTTTTCAAAATATCTTCTATAATTGCCTGATGTGGCAATAGCCCTGTTTTCAACTTCAATAATATGATCAAACTCCTGGGGAGCATCAAATTCTTTTGCAGGGCGTTCAACGGCAATTCGCCAATAAGAGCCATCAGGTTTTCTATTACCCACAACCATATCGCCTCCTATATCAACAAGATAAGAATAAATACCTTTTGATTCCAGCATAGCCGCTATAAGATCCGAAGCATATCCCTTAGCTATTGCATTAAAATCAAATTGCAGTTCGGGCACTTCTTTGATAACCTTGCCGGATTCTATTGAAACTTTGTCAAGCCCGACATATTGCAGTAATTCTTCAATATTTTCCTTTTCATAGCTTTCTTTCTCTTTACTACCAAAACCCCAGGCGTTTACAAGCGGACATACAGTTACATCAAATGCTCCATCCGTTTTATGATAAATTTCTTTTGATCTTTTCAGAATAATTTTAAAATGGTCATCCATTATATTAGTTTCATTTCTGTTAATTTTTGATATAACAGAGCTATCAATATTATATGACATAGAGTTACTAAAGCATTGCAATAAACTATCAATTTGTTCCTTTTTAACATCTTCTTCTGCGCTATAATACATTACAGAAAAATATGTACCCAACCCCTCTCCTATTATCCTTACAGGTCTTTCAACCGGCTTTTCCTGATTACATGAATAAAATAATACTGCAGTAACTATTAAACCAATAAAAAATGTCTTTATAAAACTCATACTACCTTTTTTAATTAAAAAATACTTAGAGGTAGCAAAAATAACACAAAATTCTTAAAATCAAGGCAAAAAAAGAGTGTATCGTCCTAAAAAAAGTTTACTAAAAAAAAGTTCACGCAAAGCTCGCGAAATGATTAAATACAAAAGTTCGCAAAGATTTTAGTTTTCTATTTACTGCAAGGATTTTATAATAGCTGATTTTTCCTTTTTGCGACCTCCCCGTATCTTTTGTTTTGCGGTTTTTGCGTGAACCTTTTTACTTATCACCTCGAAATAAAAAGAATTAACCAATTTTATACACCATTCAATATTTTTTCTATTTTTGAGTTAATAAATTAGTTATATTAGCATATAAATTTAATTATAAAAAGTTGTCGAATTAAAAAAAGAGGGTATTTAATATGATAATAAAGCTTTATGAAGAAAATCCGAGTCAGAAAAATTTAAAAAAGGTTGTTGAATGTTTAAACGACGGAGGCATAATAATATATCCTACAGATACTGTTTATTCAATAGGATGTGACATTTTCAAACCTAAGTCAATAGAAAAAGTAGCTCATATTAAAGGAATTAAACCAAAAGAAGCTAACTTTTCTTTAGTATTTAGCGATATGGAGCAAATTGCTGACTACACAAGACCATACTCCACATCCGTTTTTAAACTTATGAAAAAAGCTTTCCCCGGACCATTTACCTTTATTTTAAATGCTAACAATAAAGTCCCGAAAATATTTGATAACAAAAAAAAGACTATCGGAGCACGTATTCCCGATAATAATATTTGTCGCGAAATCATACGCGAATTTGGTAACCCTATAATAAGCACATCCGTTTACTCTGATGATGAGGTTTTAGAATATACTACTGACCCTGAATTAATACATGAAAAATATAAAAATGATGTGGATATTGTTATAAATGGCGGCTACGGTGAGAATGAAGCTTCAACGGTTGTTGATTGCACGGGAGAAGAAATTGAAATTTTAAGGCAAGGATTAGGAATAATTGACGGGTATGTCTAATAAAACCGGATACAATGCATAAAAATTTAAAGAAAATATTAAATATTGAAAGTTTCAAAAAAAATGATTTTTTCTTAATCGCAGGACCATGTGTAATTGAAGATAGTCAAATGGCTTTCGATATTGCCGAAAAAATCAATAAAATAACTCAAGAGCTCAATATTCCTTATATATTCAAAGCATCTTATAAAAAAGCTAACCGGACAAGCATAGATTCTTTTACCGGCATTGGGGATGACGATGCGTTAGAAGTACTTTCAAGCGTCAGAGAGCGTTATGATATCCCCGTTTTAACCGATATACACACAGAACAAGAAGCTGTAAAAGCTGCTAACTTTGTTGACATACTTCAAATTCCCGCTTTTTTATGTCGTCAAACGGAATTGCTTTTGGCAGCAGCTAAAACAGGCAAACCTGTTAATATAAAAAAAGGTCAATTCCTTTCTCCACAAGCTATGAAGTTTGCTATTGAAAAAATACGAAAAGCAGATAACAAAAACGTAATAATAACAGAGAGAGGCACCACTTTCGGATACGGCGATATTGTTGTTGATTACCGTTCTATTCCTGTAATGAAAAAGTTTAGTGTTCCTGTTGTGCTTGATGTAACTCACTCTCTTCAACAGCCAAATCAAACGTCCGGAGTTACAGGCGGAATGCCTGATCTTATTGATACTATAGCAAGTGCGGGTATTGCAGCAGGCGTTGACGGCATATTTATAGAGACCCATCAAAACCCATCTCAAGCTAAATCAGACGGAGCTAATATGCTACCTCTTGACAAACTTGAAGAGCTTTTAAAAAAGCTCATTCGAATAAAAAAAGCTATTTGATTTTTACTAACTATACCGGCAAATCATCATCTTTAAAGCTTATCTCGTTCAACTCTTTTTTAAAAGTATCACGAATTTTTGAAAACTCTTCAAAATATTCTTCCGGTAGAGGGTCTGCACTTGGGAACTCTAATCTTCTGTGATTAACCTGACGACCATTTTTCCAAAATCTAAAGCAGACATGAGGACCTGTAGCATGCCCTGTACTTCCGACATATCCTATAATGTCTCCTTGTTGGACTCTAACTCCCGGTCGCATACCTTTAGCAAATCTTGACATGTGCAAATATTGCGTCTCATAAACAGAATTGTGACGTATCCTGACATAATTACCATTTGCCGCAGTATAAGCCGTACGGGTAATCACCCCATCACCAACAGCCATTATTGGCGTTCCCGCAGGAGCAGCATAATCTGTTCCCAAATGAGGGCGACGATCACCATGAATCGGATGCAAACGGCTACGGCTATAACCTGAACTAATACGGTAAAATTTTAAAGGTGCTTGCAAAAAGACTTTCCTCAAATTCTCCCCCTCCTTATCAAAAAAATCATCTATAGTATCCTTTTGAAAATTAAACCCATAGATTTCTCTATCACGATGAAGAAAATAAAGTGCATGAACTCTATCTATTCCAACCCTTTCATCTCCTACAAATAGCTCATCAAAAATAACCTTAAAACGATCCCCTTTTTGAATACGATAAAAATCAACCTCCCATGCAAGTATTTCCGAAAGTCTCATAGCAAGATCAAAATTAAGATCATTATCCGACATAGCTTGCCATAATGATGTATTTATAATACCTGAAGCCTGTTTTGATTTAATAGAAGTTTCTTTTTCCCCTTTACTAACAAACAAAGAGTCAGTTAAATCAATTTTCAAAAAAGTCAGCGGACAAATATCATAAACAAAATATTTTAATCTTTTAACACTATCTTCGGCAAAATAACCTTTATAAGAGTTTCCTGCTCTGATACGACGTGGCGGAAAAACATCATCCATCTCTTTTGCAATATAGTGTATAGTTTCACTATCCAAATTAAACTTGGAAAAAACCTGAGAAAGATTTTGGTTTCGTTTTATAACACCCGTTTTAATAAGATAATTATCTGTTTCAATGCCATATTTATCCTTTATCAATTCTTTCTTAACAAGCTTTTCTTTCTCTTTAAAATCCTTTTCAGAATCTTCTTCACTTTGTTTGTTACTGTTTAAATAAATTGAAGATATTACTATAATGGTAAATATTAAAAAACCCAGAACTGTTAAAATTAATCTCTTTGTGTTCATATTAAAAAATAATAATTTAGATTTTTAAAAACAAATTATTTAAAACAATACTAAAAACATACCCTATACCTGTTAAAATAATTCCTGATATGACTAAAAAACCCATTTTCCTGTCATCAGGGGTATTTAACATATAAGATAATCCAATCCAGTAAATAATTGCCGAGTATAATCCAAAAAATTTAATAAAATCAAGCTGATCATGCATGCTTGCCAAAATAAAAGCTAAAAACACAGCCATATAAGAGTATGATACAAGTTTAATAACTTTTTGCAAAGAGCCGGAAGATAGAAATCTTGGCAACATTCGCCATAACATATAAGACCCGATAACTATAGAACTAACTACAGAAATAATATAAATAACTGCTCTAAGCAAAAAATCGGGATCCTTTACATCTAATTTTTGATCCGTAGCAAATGATGTAATAGCAGAAAAAGGAACTATTAAAATTGCCAATATAAGCCATGCAGAAACAGAATTATCAGCTATTTCTTTCCATACTTTAACAGGTCGCAAAAATATCAAGATTGCCCACTTATAAATCATGGATAAAGTAATTTGAAGGTCAATTTTCTAGAAATTATACTGGATTCCTCCCCTAACAATTGGATTATCAACGGGGCTATCCTCATCAAGCAAAACATCATATAACACAGTAACGTAAGCTTGCGTGTTAGGCGCAATTTCTTGCCTGAAACCCATACCAAGGGGAAGCCCAACAATCCACTTTCTCTCACCTCCTTTTTCAATATTGCTTAACTCAAATTCAGCATGTGCAAACAAACCGCTAACTATTGTTGCTTGCGTAAAGACTCTACCACCATAAGAATATCTGCTAACATCATTTCTCTCACGATATGAGAAAAAAGGAGATACTCCGAAATTCATAATTCCAACTTTGTAACCCAATATTGGTGCAGCATCTAGATAGTACCCTTTATTATCAAAATGGAAACCTACATTTCCACCTGTATATCTTTGAGAATAACACTCATATGAATATACAGATAACAGCAGAAAAACAGAAATAAATATTATTTTTATTCTCATAGCTTAAAAGTTTTAAAAGTTAATATTAAGCAAAATTACATTATTTTTTTATTAGAAACACACAAAAATTTAATTTTGGAAAAATCTTTCTTTGATATTAAAAAGGTTCACTCAAAGAGTTGCAAAAGGAAGCAAGCACGTGAAATATCTCGCATGTTTTATATAGAAGATATTTTTGTTATATAAATTAACAAAAGTGTTTCGCAGAGTATATTTTTCAAAAGGAGAGAAAAAATCGATTTGAAGAAGATTATTTAATTAACAATCAATTTTTTATAATCTAAAGAAAAGCTATTGTATAATTTAATAACGATAATGTTACTAGAATAATTAGAATCAAAATTAACATCAATATTTTGAATATAATTTGATGGGGATATATATTTGTTGAGCAATAAGTTTCCTTTCATATCACTAACAATTAAAGAAGCGTCAAGAGTTGTTTTATTTATAATTTGCAATCCAACTTTATATGAATAATTCACATACAACCCCTTAATATTCAACTCATTGACTTTACCAAGGTCGGCATCAAAAAATACAGCTATCGGACCAAAATACTCATATCTACCATCATAATCGGTTTGTTTTAATCTATAGTATGATAATCCGTTTATAGGACTCTCATCTTTATAACTATATTCAATAATCTGATTACTATTCCCGGCTCCTTTTTTATAATCTATTATTTCCCATTTTTTCGCATCATCACTTCGTTCAATAGTATAGAAATCATTATTTATCTCTGTTACCGTAACCCATTCAATAAGGACATAATTTTCTTTTGCAAGAGCTGAAAAATCAATAATTTCAATTGGAAGTGGATAATCAAGTTCTATATCAACAGATTCAGATTTTTCAAAAGGATTTGTAAAAACTGCTCTTACACTATAAGCAGGGCGATCCCCGTCATTTAAGTTATTATCTGTATATGAATGATCTGTTGCTTCCTCATCTACATCTTCAATTAAAGCTATAATATTTCCGTCTCTGGAAATCTCAAAATGCGAAAAATCATCTATCCTTTCACATGAATCATCATCCAATTCAAAGTATTCCCAAAATAATGTGATATTAAACAACCCTTCACCTAAGTCTTCTATAACATAATCAAGATTATACGGAACACATAAATCCTCATTATTATCTCCATAATCAATATTAATATCACCGGAAATATCTGAATCACCCGGGTCAAAAGTTCCATTTTCCCCAACACTTATAGTCCCGTCGCCTCCAACACTGCTATTTCCCCCACCATTAATAATAACACTCCCATTAACTATCATAGAGCCATTAACTTCTAAATCTGTATTATTTTTAGTAAACTCAATATCCCCATTTACTATAAACAATCCTAAAATATTAAATGTAATATTATTCCCATCAAAAGTAACTGTTTCTCCTTCATTAATATATATAGTGTCATTTTCATTAATATTAAAAGTAATGTTATTATTGCCAAAATTATAACCAATCGCACCTTCATCTTCCCAAACATCTGTATCGTTCCATGAACCTGTACTTTCAGAGTTGTAAGGATTGGCTGATAAATTAGCAAAAACAATGCTGAAAAGAAAGACTAATACATTTATGTAAGTTTTATTATTCATGCATTTTATAACTACTAACTAAAAAATATTTTAATAATTATACTTAAATTTCATCAAAAAGTTAGAATATTTAATTTTTATATTATACTAACTATTACTAATT
>PWLF01000135.1 GCA_003559475.1 Bacteroidales bacterium | reverse complement strand
TTACTTTATTCATAAGTTTTAACATAATTATTAAATCACAAGTAGCTATAAGTGAAGGTGATGAAGATGCACACTCATCTGCCGTTTTAGAATTAATTTCCGGCGATAAGGGCTTTTTAATGACAAGAATTTCTGATAGAGATGCCATTGAAAGCCCTGCTGAATCATTAATTATTTATAATTCTGATACTAATTGCTTTGAGATTTATCTTGAAGGAGAATGGCATGATATATGGTGTGAGCCTTTACCTCCGGGAGCGTGTGATGGTATTGAACCTCCTACAATAGACGGCTACACTTATGAAATAATTGGAATAGGTGATCAATGCTGGTTTGCTGAAAACATGAGATATGACAATAATTGTAGCGAAGCAGACTGGGTTGATGGTAGCGATGAAGGATGGTGTGGCGCTTATAATGATGACGATGGTTATATTGCCGAACATGGGCTCTTATATCAATGGAGTGCTGTTATGGACTGGGACGGAGAAGGAGAAATACCGGGAGAAGGAGCGCAAGGCATCTGCCCGGAAGGATGGAGGATACCAACTCACGACGATTGGTCTTCATTAGAACAGCATATTTGTGAAAGTGCAGAAAATAACAACTGTACAGAGGAGTTTCCTTTTGACGATATTACAACAGGAAACCGTGGAACAGATGAAGGAACACGACTAACATATAACGATAATACATGGGACACAGGAGAGCTGACATCTAACGAAAGTATTTTAAATAATAGCGGTTTCTCAGCTCTGCCAAGTGGAAGAAAATATGATAACGAATTTTATGATTTTATTGGTCAAAAAGGCTACTGGTGGACGTCAACATCTCAAAGTACAGGAGGTAAAAAATCTTATGACTCCCCTACCCCTCCGAAAAAGGAAGAAAGCAAAAACAACACTCCGGTTTTTCATAACACAGGAGGTAGTGAACAACTCGCTTTCAATAATTCAACGGTAAACCACACAGAACCGGTGTTTAGAATAAGCCATGAACAAACAATGAATGAAGTACAATTACAATTAAGCCACGATGTTACTTTCTCCGACACCCCTGTTTTTGATGAAACTTATTCAGGAGATTTTACCGGTGAAAATAACTTCACAGCTATTCTTTCTCAAGAAATAATTGACCCAAATCTATTTCCCGAAGGTTTTGATGATAATATTCTTGTGCATGGATTCACCGCTCCTACGAATGTCTGGTTTGCTCCTGAATCTAATCCTCCTATCCAACATTATCCTGATGGAGGAAACCCCGGAGGACGTGTCGGATTTTCAGGCAGCTGGAATAATTGGTGGGGAAACTTTTTACGTTTGCCGGAAGTAAACTGCACCGGAAATAATGTAGTTACCTTGACTTTTGACGTTTGGCATTCTCACTTCCCAACGCATACTGACGACAGGATGAGATTTTATATATGGGCTGATGGAGAGTATAAGCGTGATGTAATATCTGTCACTATTGACGGAGAGGATGTTATGTATGAGTTACCTTTTGGAAATGGGTGGGGATTTCAGTTCACTGAAGAAAGAGATGCAGCTGAGGTCAAAGTGACTTTAGATATTTCTGAAGTATCGAATAAATCAGATATTTTGTTCTACCTTGAACCAAGTTGCGGTTATAATAATTCTAATGAGTTTTATGTATTTTTTGATAACATATCAATTATTACTGAACCATTAACTGCAGGGACAACTTACTATGCAAGGACAAGGGCAGAGGTTGATGGCAGCTGGACAGACTGGTCACCCGATACCATGAGTTTTACATATAAACCCGGAAAAGATATTAAATGGTTCCAAACAGAAATCCCTCAGTTTCATACCGGAGAACTTATTAATACAATTACAAAAACATCACCGGACCTGGTAACTCTACCTGAATCTAAAAAAGAAGAAAAAGATGACGAGAAAGGCACTATTACATCCACGCCTATTGAACTGGCTTCATTCAAAGATGCAACAGCATGGGATGAATTATTCTGGGAGCAACAACTAAACGATGGTGAAATAAATATGACCATTGAAAGATATACAAGTTCCGGATGGCAAAATATACCCGAACTTACAGATATTACTCAATCCGGAGATGGCTTAAAAACTATTGATATCTCAGCAGCAGGAAATCATGATTTTATCAGAATAAAAGCTGAACTGATTAGACAAGGAGCGCCCGAAATGCTAAACTGGGGAGTTAAAACTACTAAAGATGATAACGTAGCATGGTACAGAAACTTAAATCATGACAATACTGAAATATTAAGGAATACCGGAAGCAAAGCTAACAGCTTCTCCTTAAGATGCTTAAAAGAATAAATTTTCACGCAAAAATATTTGAGCAAATAAATGCTCAGAGTTTAATTTTTTATTTATAAGTGAGGTTTATATACTTTTTTATAACTAAACCGCCATTTTGTCTTGCTACACCTATATTTCCCGTCAAACTGACATAAAAAATTCTCTAATTATAATTGGTTTAAATTTTGTGAGTTATAATTATGTAAAAACTTATTTTTTAAGTACTTAGTATAAATTTTGACAGGAGGAAAAGATATGAATTTCAATAATTTCACAATAAAATCTCAGGAAGCTATACAAAAAGCACAAGAAATAGCTGCAAGCTTTCAACATCAATCAATAGAAACAGGTCATTTATTAAAAAGTATTTTAATGATTGATGATAATGTTGCGCCACATTTATTAAAAAAGTTAGATGTAAATGTAGAGCAAATCAAATCAGTTATTGATAAAGTTATAGAAAGTTATCCGAAAGTTTCTGGAGGCGAGGTATATTTATCTAAAGATGCGGCGAACGTTCTTCAAAAAGCAAACAATATGTTAAAAAGTTTTGGAGATGAGTTTGTAGCAATAGAACATATTTTGCTGGCTATTCTGAAGAACAATGATAAAACATCTCAAATATTAAAAGACGCGGGTGTAGCAGAAAAAGAACTTGTTGTAGCAATTAAAGAGTTGCGAGGAGATTCGAAAGTAAAGAGCCAGTCAGCTGAAGATACCTACAATGCGCTGAATAAATATGCAAATAATTTAAACGAACTTGCTCTGCAAAATAAGTTAGACCCTGTTATTGGTAGAGATGATGAAATACGAAGAGTTTTGCAGATATTATCAAGACGTACTAAAAACAACCCTGTATTAATTGGAGAAGCCGGAGTAGGGAAAACAGCAATTGCTGAAGGTATTGCTCATAGAATAATTAATGGAGATGTGCCGGAAAACCTTCAAACAAAAAAAATTTTCTCACTTGATATGGGCTCCCTTATTGCCGGAGCAAAATACAAAGGAGAATTTGAAGAGCGTTTAAAAAGTGTAGTAAAAGAAGTTTCCGAATCAGAGGGTGAATTCATTCTGTTTATTGATGAAATACATACTCTTGTTGGAGCAGGAGCATCCGGCGAAGGAGCTATGGATGCAGCCAACATTCTTAAACCTGCTCTTGCCAGAGGTGAATTGAGAGCCATAGGAGCTACTACACTCAAAGAATATCAAAGATATTTTGAAAAAGATAAAGCACTCGAAAGAAGATTTCAAATAGTAATTATTGATGAACCATCTAAACAAGACGCCGTTTCAATTTTAAGAGGATTGAAAGAAAGATATGAAACACACCATCAGGTAAGAATCAAAGACGATGCTATTATTGCTGCCGTAGAACTGTCGCAAAGATACATTACTGATAGATTTTTACCTGATAAAGCTATTGACCTTATTGATGAAGCTGCATCCAAACTAAGACTGGAAATTAATTCATTGCCTGAAGAACTTGATGAAGCTGAACGTAAAATAAGACAACTGGAAATTGAACGTGAAGCTATAAAAAGAGAAAAAGATAAACCTAAGCTTGAAAAACTTAATAATGAATTATCCGAACTTCAAGAAGAAAGAAACAGATTAAAAGCTAAATGGCAAAATGAAAAAAATATTGTTAACGGAATACAAGAATGCAAAAAGAAAATTGAGGATTTTAAATTTCAAGCTGAACAAGCTGAAAGAAACGGAGAATATAATACAGTAGCCGAACTGAGATATGGGAAAATAAAAGAAACAGAAAAAGAGCTTGAGAACCTTAAAAAACAACTTAATGAAATGCAGGCTAACAGCTCATTAATTAAGGAGGAGGTTACTGATGAGGACATAGCCGACGTAGTGTCAAGGTGGACGGGAGTACCTGTAAGCCGTATGCTACAAAGCGAACGCGAAAAATTACTTAACCTTGAAGACGAACTACATAAAAGAGTTGTAGGGCAAGATGAAGCAATAATAGCAATATCCGATGCTATAAGACGTAGCAGAGCCGGATTACATGACCCAAAAAGACCTGTAGGCTCTTTTGTATTTTTAGGAACAACAGGCGTAGGAAAAACCGAACTTGCAAAAACACTCGCAGAATTCCTTTTTGATGATGAAAATAATATAGTACGTATAGACATGTCAGAATACCAGGAAAGACACACAGTATCACGCCTGATAGGAGCACCTCCCGGATATGTAGGCTACGAAGAGAGCGGACAATTAACAGAAGCTGTAAGAAGAAAACCATACTCTGTTGTATTGCTTGATGAAATTGAAAAAGCTCACCCGGATGTATTTAATATTTTACTTCAAGTGCTTGACGATGGAAGACTTACTGATAATAAAGGAAGAACAGTAGACTTTAGAAATGCTATTATTATAATGACTTCAAACATAGGTTCAACTCTAATACAAGAAAGATTTGAGCAACTTAACGAAGAAAATAAAGAAAAGATTATTGCTGATACTCAATATGAAGTAATGGAACTAATCAAGAAAAGCATACCACCGGAATTTTTGAATAGAATAGATGAAGTTATTATGTTTAAGCCTCTTTCTAAAGAAGAAATTAACGACATAGTTAAACTACAACTTGATTTAGTTAATGAAAGACTTAAAGAAAGCGGATTCCAAATTGAACCTACTAAAAAGGCAATAAATTGGATAGCAGAACTGGGATATGACCCACAATTTGGTGCAAGACCATTAAAAAGAGTTATTCAAAGAAGCCTGCTAAATAATCTTTCAAAAGATATTTTAGCCGGCAAAATACAATCTGAATCAAAAATAACAGTTGATATTAAAGACCATAAACTAACTTTTAGCGGTTTGAAAAACAACTAAAACTCTTTTTTTAATTAAATAAATGCAAAAAACCATTAATAAACTGGTATATACAGTAACTGAAAACAACATCTGGGGAGTTCTAATAGAAGCTTACTTAGTAAAATTAACTTCTAAAAACCAGTTCAGTTACGACGCAAAAAAAATAAATACAAAAAACTATGAGGAATATTTATCTGAAATTGATGAGTTAAATCATAAAATATTCGAGATTCTAAAAAAATATTCTGAAGACAATATTATTAAGAGTTTTAGTAAAAATAAAGAACGGCCAGCCGATTTTTTTAAAAGAATTGATGAAAAGTTTTTTAAAAACCATATAAGACCTTATATTGAAAAACAACTTGTAAAGTTAATTGATATATTTTCTGAAAACAACATCCCTCTGTATTACAAAAAAACAGACGGAAGCCTTATAAACCACGAACCAATTAATATTATAAAAGAACATGCTAAACCTGTATTTAACATAAACAAACTTGATAATAGCACACAGTACAAACTACTATTAAAAACGGAATCAAAAGAAATATCTCTTTACAAGAAGAATCTTTTAGTGTTGTCTGATTATCCTTGTATAATCCTTTTAGAAAACAACCTGTATAAAATAGGCGACGATTTTGACAGCTTGAAAATCAAGCCTTTTCTAAACAAAGAACACATCGAAATACCGGAAAAACATGAAACTGCCTTTTATAAAAACTTTGTAAAAAGAATTATAAAAAAACACAAGGTAAATGCTACAGGATTTGATATTCAAAACACTTACGAAAGCCCTTTTCCTTATCTCAACCTCGAAGCCGACTTAAATAATAAAGTAGTATTAGAATTATTTTTTAAATATAATAATGATTGTATTTTTTCTCCCCGTGATGAAGATTTAAGCAAAGTTCAAATTAATTCCAACGAAAACCACGTATATAATTTTATAAAAATAAACAGAAACAAAATCAAAGAAAAAGAGTTTGAGAATTATTTAATCTCGCTTGGGATCACAAAATTAAATCAGGTTCACTTTACACTTCCACAAAGCAATAATCCTTTAACAACAAAAGAATGTATTAATCAAAGATACTTGCTGCTTGATTGGATTTCAGAGCATAAAGAAGATTTATTAAAAAAAGGATTTAAGTTTTCTCAAGAACATTTTCCTGAAAAATATTTTATTGGCAAACCGGAAATTGATATTAATATAGATAACCAAAGAGATTGGTTTGACTTGAAAGGTTATGTGATTTTTGGAGATTATAAAGTTCCCTTTATTGACTTAAAGAATAATATTTTAAAAGGTGAACGCGAATATTTACTTCCTGACGGAAAAGTTGGTCTTATTCCTGAAGAATGGTTCGAAAGATATGGTGATATACTCAAATTTGCTAAAAAGAATAATGAAAGTCTCTCTCTTAAGAAACATCACTTTAAAATTTTAGAAAATATTGATTCGAATAAAAAAGGCATAAAAGAAAACGATATCTCTCCATTTAAAAAAACTAAGATTCCAAAATCCTTGAAAGCAAATTTACGTCCTTATCAAATAACAGGTTTTCAATGGTTGAACTATTTGCAAGCTAACGAATTCGGAGGGTGCCTTGCTGATGATATGGGGCTAGGAAAAACTATTCAAGCATTATCCGTATTATTAAAACTTAAAGAAAACGGAAACAACTCTAATGAAAACAATTTACCTTCATCACCAAATGAAAAGAATCATCCATTGCAACTTGACATATTCGACAATTTTAATGATAAAGAAAAGAACAATAACACATCACTTATTGTAATGCCACTTTCTTTAATTCATAACTGGACAAATGAGATAAAACAATTTGCCCCATCGTTGAATATATATAAACATATCGGCACTGATCGCCCAAAAACCACAAATATATTTTCAAAATATGATATCATTATTACTACTTATGGCATGATACGAAGTGATATTGATTTTTTGAAAGATTTTAATTTCAGTTATATTATCCTCGATGAAAGCCAGATAATTAAAAATCCGGCTTCAAAAATCTTTTTAGCTGTCAAAAAGTTAAAAGGTCAATATCGTTTAGTTCTTACCGGCACTCCTATTGAAAATTCTTTAACCGACCTCTGGACACAGTTCTCTTTTTTAAACCCGGGCATGCTTGGCAGTTTGCGCAGTTTTAAAGATGAGTTTGTTACTCCTATTGAAAAAGAAAAAAACATTAAAAAAGAAAAAAAATTAAAAAATATAATAGAGCCTTTTATATTACGACGCGATAAAAATGATGTAGCCAAAGATTTGCCTGCCCTGACAGAAAAAATCAATTACTGCGAAATGACGGAAGATCAAAAAATCTTCTATGAAAGAAAAAAATCTGAAGTGCGAAACATGATTCTTGAAAACTATCAAGTTATCGGAGAAAATAAAACAAAATTTCTTTTACTTAGTAGCTTAACAAAACTGAGGCTAATTGCTAATCACCCGGCAATAGTTGAAGCTAGCTATAAAAATGATTCCGGAAAGTTTAATGAAATACTACAAAAGATTAAAGACCTATTAATAAGAGAACATAAAGTTTTAATTTTTTCTCAATTTGTAAAGCATTTAAATCTGTTTGCTGAATATTTCAAAAAATCTAATACTGATTATCGCATGCTCACAGGCAAAACAAAAGAATCAGATAGAGCTTCTATCATAAAAGAATTTCAAAATAATAAAGATATAAAAGTTTTTTTGATTTCTATGCGTGCCGGAGGGACAGGTCTTAATCTTACGGGTGCTGATTATGTCTTTATGCTTGACCCATGGTGGAACCCCGCTGTTGAAGCTCAAGCTATAAACAGAGCTCATCGAATAGGACAAGACAAAAAAGTTTTTGTTTACAAATTTATTACAACAGAAACTGTTGAAGAGAAAATAGTTGCTCTACAAAAACAAAAATCTGAATTATCAGATATTTTTATAAAGCAAAACAACCCTCTAAAATCACTACATATAGATGAACTACTAACAATTATTTAGCTTTAATTATTGGCGAAATTTTTATTTCCGAATCTCGTTTCAAAAAAATAATTATCCCAATAATGCAGAAGAATGTTATTTATAATTGCTTAAATTTGTAAATTCTAAAAAAGTACTATAAATCATAAATTATTATAAAAATAGTATTAAAATAATCTTTATTAAATGATAATAGTAGGAGATACATTAGTGTCGGATGAGCTTTTTAATGTCCATTTTTCATGTAATATCAATATATGCAAAGGGCAATGTTGTATTGAAGGAGATGCAGGAGCACCTTTAGCAGATGAAGAAACGAGCATATTACAGCAAATTTTTCCAATCATAAAGAATTATTTGCCTTATAAAAGCCTTGAATCAATTGCTAAACAAGGAACTTTTGTTAAAGATTTTGAGGGAGAACTTACAACACCTCTTGTTGATAACAAACAGTGTGCGTACGTTGTATATGAAAAAAAAATCGCAATGTGTGGAATTGAAAAAGCATATTTTGACAAAAAAATAAGTTTCAGAAAACCTGTATCTTGCCATCTTTACCCTATAAGAATAACAAAAAACGCAAATTATGACGCAGTAAATTATCATAAATGGGATGTATGCAATCATGCTCTTAAACAAGGGGAAAAAGAGAATAAACGAGTATATGAATATGCAAAAGAAGCTCTCGTTAGAAAATACGGAATTAAATGGTATAAAGAACTCTCTGAAATTGCTAAAAATTTAATTGACAAATAAACGAAAGCTTAAAACTATAAAATTCACTTATAAAATGAACAACTCTTTATATTTTTATAATTTATTAATGCTTGTTTTTTTATTAATACTTGGATTAAATAATTTATCCGGTCAAGGGAAAAAGTCATTAACACACCCTTTATTAAAAACTGATAAAGACACAATACAATATGACACAATAATCCAACACAGCAATACATCAAAAGTTATAACTGTAAGCAATAAAGGGGGAGCTCCTTTAAAAATATACAATGTTAGAAGTTCATGCGGAGTATCTGTTCCCTCTTGGCAAAGACTACCAATAAATCCCGGAGAAAATGGTTATATAAGATTTAGCTATAATTCTTCATATCCCGGCAATATTGATCACAAATTAATAATCCATAGCAACTGCCCTGAAAACACAAAAATAATTAATTTAATAGGATTTATAATACCTGAGAATGGGGAGTAATAACTAATCAAACTTTTTTTAATTAAACTGGAAGTGCCGCATTTAATCCAAATGAATCGCTCTGTAATGAATAATTTATTACTAAAGCCCGTCGGAAGCTTTTATGTACCAAAATATTCATTTAAAATACCATATAAACTATTAAGGCACACCAACACTATCAATTTATTAATTAATGTTAAACCAAAACTTATAATATTAGATAATGTTTTCACCAAGTTTATTATTTGATATTTTATAAAAAGGACTATAAATCCACGGCACCCCAGTTTTTCACAAAAGTTAAGTATGCTATGCTTACTAAACTTTTTGTTAAAAAAATTTATAATAATTCTGCATTCCAAAAATAACTATTTAAACAGTTTATGCTGTGTCAATTTGTAAAAAACAAATGTCATAAAGTAAAACAGTTAAACAATTTGCTTTTTTTAAACATATTTTTTAATTTATATTTTAAAAAATTTTATGTAAGTTTGTTTTATTATTTAAAAACATCACTTATGTTTTATAGATATGCAAGAAATTATTTTATTACTTAATCCTGTATATGTTACTCTTTTTTGGGGTATTGTACTGATTTTTTATTCTCCAAAAAAACATCCTCAAAAAGTGTTTTTAGGGATATTTATGTTTGTTGCATTCATAGTTTACCTTTCTCATTTCTTTTACTTTACAAATCAAACCGAAATATACAGATTTATTGATATTTTATATACGTGGGCATTTTTGCTTGTATATCCATTATTTCATATTTATACTCACTTACTTACAACCGATTTAAAATTTTCATTTTCTAAACATTTCAAATATTTAATTTTACCTACAATTATTTTTGTTTTAAACTTAGCAGGCATAATTTTAATGAATAAGCAGGAACACGTTGAGTTTATAGAAAAAGTGCTTACTAAGAAGCAAAGCCCATCGGGCATTCAACATTACATGTTGTTTGTTGAGCATATTGGCAGGATTGTCTTTGGATTACAAGCATTTGCTTATCTTTTTGCTAATTTTTTACTCATTAAAAATCATAAAACACGCTTACAAGATTATTATTCAAACATTGAAGGCAGAAAGCTAAACTGGATACAGTTCTTTAACATTTGTTTATTTATTACTTCACATTCCAGTGTATCATTGGCTATATTAGGTCGCGAAACATTTGCAGCTGACACAAGATTACTTATAATCCCATCAATAATATTTAGTTTAATGCTTTTTTTTATCGGGTTGATAGGAAATACTCAAAATGCTGGTCATACTTATTTTGAAAATGAAAACAATAATTATAAAAAAAATAATAACCTTTATCCCAATTTGTCATTTCCTGATATAAAATCAAAATTAGACGAATTATTTGAAAATCAAAGAATATTCATGAACCCTGATTTGAAAATATGGGATGTATGCAAGTTAATAGGTACCAACAGAACATATATTTCTAAGCTTATTAATCAAGAATATGGCAGAAATTTTTGCAACCATGTAAATTACTACAGGGTAAGGCATGCTAAAAAATTGTTAAGCGAAAATCCTAACTTAACAAATGAACAACTAGCTGATTTGTCGGGTTTTGGCTCAATAAAGTCATTATACAGAGCATTTGAATCGCTCAGTGATAAACCCTTAAGCTATTACAGAGAAAAAAACATCAAATGATAAAAAAAACAATTTTATATATTATAAACATATTTGCATTATTTTTTTTAATAACGTATGAAAGTTCCGGCTCATACAATACTATAAATTTATCAAATAATGACAGCATAGGTGTCAATAATAAAAGGTTATTGATTGTTTCATGCGGTAAAGCTATTGGAATAACCGGCTCAATGATAATTTTGGATCAAATGTGGTACAGCAACTACCCTCGCTCATCGTTTCAGTTTCATAATGATATGCCGGACTGGAAGCAGATGGACAAATTTGGTCATACGACAACAGCATACCATATAAGTTTGGCTAGTTACGAACTCTTTAAGTGGACAGGTCTTAATAATCGAAAAAGTGCTTTATATGGCAGTATAACAAGCACATTATTTATGACATCTATAGAAGTGCTTGATGGATTTTCTGAGCAATGGGGCTTTTCATGGGGAGATCAGGCAGCTAATATGATAGGTTCGGGAGTTTTTTATGCTCAACAATTAGCATGGGAAGAGCAAAAAGTTAAATTCAGATACTCTTTTAGTCCGAGCGGGTTAGATACATACAGACCTGAATTGCTTGGTAGCACTACAATGGAAAACTTTATCAAAGATTACAATGGTATGACATTTTGGTTATCATCAAACATTAATTTACTTATACCAAGCAAAGAAATAGCACCTCCATGGTTAAATATAGCTATCGGATATAGTGCTAATGGCATGTTGGGGAGCATAGAAAACCCTACAGAGCATAATGGCAAAACACTTCCTGAAATGAAAAGATACAGGCAATATTTCTTAGCTCCTGATATTGATTTTACTATGATAAATACCAACTCAAGAATACTTGACAATATTTTTAAATTGATTGACTTTTCTAAATTTCCTTCGCCTGCTATAGAATACAATGAAAAATACGGATGGAGTTTTCATCTTATCTATTATTAAAAAATAAAGATTAAAATAAAATTTCTTTTACGAAATAGCACCGAATATTAGTCCACATAAAGTAGCCATTATAATAACAAGCAGTGAATATACTACGGTCTTTTCAGTACCTAAAACACTCCTGATAACGAGCATATTTGGTAATGATAGAGAAGGCCCTGCAAGCAAAAGGGCTAATGCCGGACCTTTACCCATTCCCAAGGATAACAACCCTTGCAATATGGGAATCTCTGTTAATGTAGCAAAATACATAAAAGCTCCTATAACAGAAGCAAATAAGTTTGCCGATAATGAATTACCTCCAACAAAATTACCAACCCAATTATCAGGAATAATCCCGGGAATAAAAGTATCTCCATGTTCTGAACCAAATAAAAAACCGGCAATAATAATTCCTATAGCCAACAACGGTATTATCTGCTTGGCAAAATCCCATGTTGATAATGTCCACTCCTTACTTTCATTTCCATGTAGTAATGTTAAAATTACAAAAGCTACTATTGCAACAATAAAAGTTATAAGAGGATCAGGAGCTATCCATGAGCTAATTATCACAGGTACTGATGCTGCAGCGACCCAATTCCAATTTACTCTTAATACATTTATTAGTAAATATGCCATAAGAACACCTAGCAAAGCAGTTATTGTCCATTTATTTGTCCAAAGAAACTCCAATAATCCTTTGTATGCACCATTTGCAGGCTCACTAACAGTAGAAAAAACCATTATAAGTATAAGAACTAACAAAAACATAAAAGAGTACTTAAATGAAATGCCTCCTTCGGAATCAGAAAATTTCATTTGCTCTTCTGCTTTTGCTTTATCCTCTTTTCTATAAATAAAGCCCATTACTAACCCTATAACTATAGCAAAAATCACTGCACCAATAATCCTTGCAATGCCTATCTCCCAGCCTAACACACGAGCAGTTAAAATAATTGCTAATATATTTATTGCCGGACCTGAATATAAGAATGCAACAGCAGGACCAATGCCGGCTCCTTTTTTATGAATACTGGAAAACAAAGGCAGTATCGTACAAGAGCAAACTGCTAAAACAGCGCCTGAGACAGATGCAATTGAGTATGATAGCCATTTCTTTGCACTAGCTCCAAAATATTTTATTATTGCCGATTGATTAAAAAAGACAGCTATAACCCCTGCAATAAAAAAAGCCGGTATTAAACATAAAACAACATGCTCCTGAGCATACCACCTTAACAAATCCAATGAAGCTATAACAGCATTTCTAAAACCTACCTGCTCTAAAGGCATAAAAAAAGCAAAAACTAAAAAAAAGATAATCCAAAAAAGTATTCTTATTTCACTCTTCCAATTCATGAAATCTTATAAGTTATTTAATTTATTAAACAATCTATTACTGATACTTTTTTTACATATATTCAATAAGAATCTTTTTAATTTCATTAGTATCAGGAATCCTTCCACTCATAATTACTTTTTCATTTATAACTAATGCAGGAGTACGTGCTATACCATAACCTAATATTTTATTCATATCCTCTTCTTTTATAACAGTAATATCAGCACTTATATCTTTAGCTGCATCTTTAACAACTTTTTCAAGTTCATTACATCTGTAACACCCGGGACCCAATATTTTTATTTTCATATTAAATTAATTTTTACAATTCTCGTTCGTATTTTTGCGAACAAAAGTAGCAATTATTCAGTTTCAAACAAAACATTAAATAATTTTTTAGCTTCATTCCAATTATCTTTGTTTAAACAATACTTGATTTTAGGCAACTCGAACGTTCCCTGTATCAAGCCTGATTTTTTTAATTCTTTCAGGTGCTGTGATAAAGTTGACTTAGCAATTGGCAGAACTTCTGACAAATCACCACTATAACAACAACTTCTATTAGACAATAGCCTAACTATATATACTCTAACCGGATGACCCAAAGCCTTAGCATAACGAGCTGTTTTATCATCTAATGTATCACAAGTATTATTTTTTTTGCATCCCATGATTGATTTCTTTTTATACAGTCAATAACAATGTATTAAATATAATAAATACAATTTTGCAAATATAATATTATTTAATTTTTTAATAATTTAAAATAATTTATTAAATTTGCAAAAAATATGGTGGATGTAGCTCAGCTGGTTAGAGCATCAGATTGTGGTTCTGGAGGCCGTGGGTTCGAATCCCATCATCCACCCTACTCTATTCCTATTAAACTCTCACAAAATTTGTTATTACATAATAAAAAGCATGTAATAACAAATTTATAACCTCCAAAACCATTAAAGTATTTCATTGAGTTATTGATTTTTATCGCAAAATAATAATAAAACAACCATTTTTTAAAAATTTGCATATACTGTCAAAATTAACTATTTTTGAAAAATTAATATACTTAATAATGTAACCATCTTATATTAAAAAGTGTAAAATATTATTATTGTTAACCAAATTTTATTCAGATGAAAACTCAAAAATGTATATATAAATTAACAATTTTTCTTATAGCATTTAGCTTTGTATTTAGTCAAAAAACATATACTAATAACAATCATATACCATATCAAACCTCTACAAACACTGACTTCAAAAGCATTGAAAAATTATTTAATAAAAGCAGTATTATATGGCATGAAGATTTTGATGGAGAGCTTCCACCTGATTGGCAATCTATTGACAACCGAAACTTTTGTAGTTTTCAGCATACTTATGAAGGGCCTCAAGGTATTTATTCAGGAGGAGTAAATGAACTTAAATCCGCTAGTTCAGACAACGGGTTTATGATACTCGACAGTGATTATTGTAATACAGGAAACAGCAAAACTACGCCAGACACTGTTGATGCTTATTTACAAACCCCTGAATTAAACTTATCTGAACACTCAAATGTTATTTTATACTTTGAACATGCATTTCGTTATCTATATGATTATGAAAAATCTTTACTGCGGGTTAAAGTGAGCAATGATGGAGAAAACTGGACAACCTACGATGTAAGAAAAGGAATAAAACCAAATACTATGAGCAAAAATCCTGTAAAACAGGTAATTGATATTTCTGAAGTTGCTGACAGACAAGAGTCGGTATGGATTAGATTTCATAAAAAAAATGCTATTTATTACTATTGGATGATTGATGACGTTATGCTTTTAACTCATAAAGCTGATGATATTGTTATAGATTCTGCAAGTTATGGAGGTTATAGCATCATCCCTTACGGTCAGCAAAAACCTATTAATTTTTCTGCAAATATCTCTAATAATAGTGATTATACAATTTATGATGCTAACCTAAAAGTTGATGTTAATTATTTTTTATTTAATGAAACCGGCAACGTTGTAGATGAAATATTACCCGGCGAGAGAAAGAAGTTCGCTCTTGATAAAAGCCTTGAACTCAAAAGCAAAGGAAAATTTGATATTATTTTCTCTGTTGATCATAGTTCTTTTGATAAAGGTAAAAAAAATATAAGCCATACTTACAACACATCAATTATTATTTCAGACTCAATATATTCACGTGATGATGATTTTTATACAGGAAGTATCTCAGCAGGAGAAGGCGAAGCTTTCATTACAGGTAATCATTTTGAGTTTTATTCAACATCATTAGCTACATCTATAAGCACTGTTTTACATCACAATACACAAGCCGGAGCAGAAATAAAGGGTGTGTTGTACAGAATAGAAGAGGATAATGGAGAAAAAAACTTAAACCGTATAGGGACATCTCAAAGTTATATCATACAAGAAGAAGATATTCCTGAAAATTATTCTGAAAACCCGACTTCTTTAACTTTAAAGTTTAACTTCCCTGTTATGCTGGAAGAAAACAAATCATACCTTGCAGGAATTGAATATGAGGGAGGCTCTTCAACAGTTATGATTGCAAGTTCCGAAGGAATTATTCAACCCGACAATGCTTCATATACAAAAATTGATGATGAATGGACGGAAGAAACAGCAACTCCACTGATAAGATTAAACATGGGAAACAACGAAGGAGAATGCAATTTATTAGTGGAAATTAAGAAAGAAGATTCTAGATGTAATAAATCTAACGGATCAGCTACTGCATATCCTTTGACAGGAACACCACCCTTTTCTTTTGTTTGGAACACTTTTCCTGAACAAACAGAGCAAACAGCTACTAATCTTGACGAAGGAAATTATACTGTTACAATTAAAGACAAATATGGTTGTCAAACAAAAAAAAGCATTTTTATTCAAGAACATGGAGGAGAAACACCTCATGTAAATTATGAAATAGAAGATTCGGAAGGGTGTGGAGAAAATAACGGCATGATAAATATTGAACCTGCCAGCCCCGGAGAAACTTACGAATACAACTGGTCAACCGGAAGCACAAATAATATGATTGATAATTTGGAAGCAGGAACATATTCTGTAACAATAACAAATCCTGAGAGTAATTGCAAAACAGATACTACAATTTATATAAGCGATAAAGGCGCTCCTGAAATATTAAGCAATATAACAAACGTGTCGTGCTTTGGTTATGATAATGGAGCAATCTCCGTAACTTTAGACGGAGAAGTTGATTCGCCTTCATACATTTGGAACACAGGTAGTTTTTCAAACGAAATAACAAATCTTGAAGCAGGGATCTATTCTGTTACAGTAAGCGACAGCGGATGTATAAATATAGAAGAGTTTGAAGTACAAGAACCGGAAAAACTTCAACTTTCTTTTGATGTACATGCACCACTATGCTATGGAGATGAAGCTTCCGTATCAGTTGAAGTTTTTGGAGGCACAGAGCCTTACTCGTACTCCTGGGATAACGGAATTACAGACCCTGAACTTGAAAACATAGAAGCCGGAGAATACAGCATCACAGTCACTGACAGCAATGACTGCCAAATTAACGACTCTGTTGAAATTCAGGAACCCTCAGAATTATTAATTGAAGTTGAAGACATCAAAGAACCGACTGAAGGAGATAACAACGGGGCTATTTACATTAATGTTGTAGGAGGAACCGGGGATTATTCCTTCCAATGGAACCATGGCCCTACTACCCAAAATGTAACTAATCTGCCTATGGGAATTTATACAGTTACTGTTGAAGATGAAAACGAGTGCTCAAAATCCAAAACATTTAAACTTGGACCGGTTGATGTTAAAAAATATAACATTTCCGGCAATGAAATAATTAATTTATATCCAAATCCTGCTAACAAATATACAATAGTGCATATTAATGATTTAATTGGGAAAGTTGATATATCACTCAGTGATGTTAAAGGAGTTACTGTTTATAAAAATGAATTTAATGTTTCTAAAAATAATCAATCATATAAAATTTATACAGACAAGTTTGACCCCGGTATTTACATATTATCTGTAAATACAGAGACAAAAAATTTGTCTCTTAGACTAATAATAAAATAGTCTATTTCTATTTATTGAATAATCTCGTTCTTTATTTTTTATAATCAAGTTCATTCTAAAAAGTTTAATATTAGCATATTACACTTTTTACTTTATAAACTTTATACTTTATAAACACGTGTTATTATTGTTTTATCAAAAAAAATAAAAAATGCTTCAAAGAGTACAGACAGTTTATTTATTTTTAGTTTTTGTTTTTAGCTTATTATATTTGATTTTCCCATTAGCGACATTAGACAATGGAGAAATTATTATTCAAGCTTATAAAATAGATGGAATTCCCAATGAATTTATTAAAGAAGATAACAAGTTAACAAATTTTTTGCAAATAGTTTTACCGGTTATGGTTTTTGCAATTATGATTCTTTCTATTTATACTACATTTATGTATAGAAAAAGGATGTATCAGATTAAGCTATCCCGCTTAAATATACTTCTACTACTTATTCTTGTAGTTGCGTCATTCTTTTTCGCAGACACTATAAAGAATAATCTTTCTTTAAAAGAAATAAGCTATGGTGTCAGCCTGCTCTTTCCTTTTATATCAATGATATTATTACTATTGGCTATAAAAGCAATAAAAAAAGATGAAGCGTTAGTTCGCTCCGCTGACAGAATACGATAATATTATCAAGCAAAAAGGATAAAGTTATTTTGCTAACTATTTAATACTTTTAGTAACATAGTTAGAATTAAATAATCCTAATGCTCCCATGTATTTTAGCTTAAATTTAATATAGTCACCAACTTTATATTTTTTAGGATTTTTCCCTAAGTCAATGACAATCATATCGGAGCTTCCTCCTGCAAGTTTTATGTTTTTATCAAAGGGTTCGAGAAAGTCAGGAGACAATTCAAGCAACCCAACATCCAGTAATGCCCTCCATGCTTTTTTCCCATAATCTTCCGGGTCAATCTCGTAAGTATCCCCTGATGGGTTCTCGCCCAACTCGCCTTCGGGAACAAGAGGTTTTTCAATTAGCTCAATTATTTCTGCATAGAATGAAATAACATCATCTTTCATCCCTTTGATTTTCTCATCTGTAACAAGGTTATTACCAAAGAAAAGCGTTTCCCCAATCCTAAAATGATTAATATTTGGGGGGAGTTGTTTCTTCTGAAGCATTGGTATAGTTACAGAAGAGCCTCCTGATACTAGCGGAATTTTTTTATCAAAGTTCAATTCAATTATTTGTTTATACAAAGTAAGTTGAACTAACTTATCATGAGAAGGCATCACACCATATAAGCAATTAAGGTTTGTTCCAAGACCGATAATCTCAATATTCGGAAGCTCGAAAATTTTTGAATAAAAATCTACTAGCTCTTCACCCATTACGCCTTCTCTTAAATCACCCATTTCAATCATAATTATTACCTGATGAACTTTATTCTGTCTATGAGCTTCTTCTGACAGCAATTTCATCGTTTCATAATCAGTATTGAAACTAACATCTGCATATTTTACAACATTTTTCAAACTCCTGTGTGGTGGTGGTTTAATATAAATTGTTTTTACAGCAGGATCTATCATTTTAATTTTTTTCAAGTTACTTATCCTGGAATCAAGCAACTCTCTAGCTCCAAGTTGAATAATCTCCTGTAAAAACTCATTATTTCCACACAACAATTTTGTAACTATACCCCACTCAATATTATGGTCTTTAAATAATTTTTTTAAAAACTCAAAATTATGAGCGAGGCTTTTTCTATTTAATACAATTTCTGACATAAATAATATTTTTATTGTTCAGTACGTCGCATTTCTAAATATTTACTTGTAAAACCAAGTTTTTGGTACAAATATTTCGCCGGATTTTCAGGCTCAACATGTAGTTTAATATCTCCTTCAGCTAGCTCAAAAGCTTTTTCCATCAAAATTTTACCAAGCCCTTTGCCACGATAATCCTTATGAACAGCTATATACACAAGTATATTATCGGGTATATATCCTCCCATTTTTGTTTTATTAACTACTACAGCTCCTGTCATTTTATCACCATCTTTTGATGTAATAACAAAACCTCCAAAGCGGTTAACATCATCAATCGCAAAATTTATGCATTTTAGAATATACTTATGTTCATCACCAAATTGATCTAAATGCTCATACAAAAAATCTGCGATTTCTTTCTTTTCATTTTCTGAAACATTGTCCTTTGGTTTTAATACTTTGTACTCCATGTTTTTAATTATTTTTTGGTTTATAAATAAAATTTATTAAAAAAAATATCAAAGCTGAAAAAGATATGCCAAATATTATTGGGTCAAGCCCAAAAGGCAAATCTAAGCTAAGAATTATAAGCGTTATGGTTGTACCTCCACCTGCAAGCATTGACCAAAATGCTGCTTGTGAAGATGTTTTTTTCAAAAACAATCCTCCCAAAACCGTCACAAAAAGCCCGGAAACCATGAATGCATAAGAATGCAACATTAACTCAAGAACGCTTGGCATAAATGTTGCCAAAAACAAAGCAATAGTGCCAAGTATAAGTGTAATAATCTGAGAAAATATCAAAAATCCTTTTTTCCCTTGTGGTGTTTTAAACCATTTATTGATTATATCTGTAATAAAATTACCTGAAGATGCAACCAGACAGCTATCGGCTGTTGACATAATAGCCGAAAAATAAGCCGCCATCATAAGCCCCATCAAACCAACAGGCAATACTGTTCTTAATAATAAAGGCAACCCCATTTCCACATCTATATCTGCAAGAGCACCATAACCAAGATACTCAAACTGGCCTTGTAGTAAAGCCACTCTTGCAAACAACCCCAGCAAAACACCCATAAAAGCCATAATCGGCCATTCAAAAAAACCTGCAATAAACCAAGCTTTCTGAGCTTGTTTTTTGCTTCTTGTTGCATATATTCGTTGATATAATGTCATTCCTACAAACCATATTGGAATAATTGTAACTGCCCAGTTTAATAACTGTTGCCAACTTATATTAGCTAGGCTAAAAAACTCATCAGGAACTACTTCTCGTATACCGATAATCCCTCCAACACTAAAATAAGCAACAGGTATACCTATAAAAACCAAACCTGATATTAAAATTATCCACTGTATCGTATCTGTATATATTACAGCTTTTATCCCTCCCATTGATGTATAAACAATTACGATTATACCCATAATTATCAAAGCTGTCATTCTGTCTATTATAGGAGTAAATGTAGCTTCCGCTAAAATAGCACCGGCTAATATTTGAGAACTTGTAAAGCCAAGATAGCCTATTGCTGAAATAAATCCTGCTAATAGAGCAACACGCGGTGTAAATAAATAACCTAAAATTTGAGGAAAAGTGTGAAATTTTTTTAATCGGTCAATTTTTTTTACTTTGGGAATTAGTATTACAGCACTTAGCCAAGCACCAACCAAACCGGTAAACAACATCCAAGAACCTGAAATACCCATTATAAAACCTAAGCCACCTAACCCTATTGAAAAGCCACCACCAACATCTGTAGCTACCACAGACAAACCAACATGCCAGCTTCCAATATTTCTACCTCCTACATAATAATCATCAGCACCCTTGTTCTTTATTAAAAAATAAACGCCAATTCCAATAACTCCTAGCATATAAAGAACAAAAACACCTACGTCAATAAAATGCATCTAGTCTTTTCTTTCGCGGTTTTTTTGGTTTTATAAATACAAAGATATAAAAAAAAATCATTATAAAAAGTGATTTTATAAATAAAAAGTATAAAAGACTTATAAAAAAGCTATATATTAGCAAAAAAAACGTTGGAAAAAAACAGCTTAAATATTGCTTTAAATTACAATAAATTCGAGCAATTATTCAATGAATATTATTCCGAATTATGTCGCTTCGCAATTTCTTTTGTAAAAGATAACGATAGTGCTGAAGATATTGTTCAACAAGTTTTTATTAATTTATGGAACAAAAGGAACGAGATTGACAACGATAAACCAATCAAAGCATACTTGTTATCTTCCATAAAAAATCGCTGCATAAATTATTTGCGCGATAATAAAAAATACAGAAGCTATTACCTTGATGTTGAAGCAGAACTAGAAATACCCGTTAATGAAAAAGATTTAATTTCAGAGGAATATTTTAATGAAAAAGTTCAAACCGCTATTGATAAACTCCCTGAAAAATGCAGGGAAATTTTTATGTTATGCAGGTTTGAAGAAATGAAATATAAAGAAATAGCTAAAAAACTAAACATTTCCCAAAAAACCGTTGAAGCTCAAATGTCTAAAGCTCTTAAAATTATGAGAGAAGAGCTTAAAGAGTTTTTTGTCTTGTTTTTATTGATTTGGTTTGGAAATATGAATTAACTTATAAGGGTATAATCAATTTTATGTGTATTTAATAACGAATACTTTATTTATTTATTAAAAGATGAGTGACAATTACCAACATATTGATTTTGAAATTCTTGCAGGAAAATACTTGGCTGATGAGCTCAGTCCTGAGGAAATTGATATGCTGGAGAATATTGTCAGAGAAAACAAAGATAAAAAAAGGCGTTTTTTTGAAATAAAAAAGAACTGGAACTTAATTGAATCCTCAAGGCATTCATTTAATAAAGAAGAAGCCTGGAAAAAAATATCTTCAAAAATTGACAGCAACAGTGAAACAAAAATAAAACCGATCTATCCTTCAAAATCTTTCTCTAAAAGAGTATGGCATGTTGCCGCAGCATTGTTAATCTTAATTGTCAGCTCATATTTTATATTTAATTTTTTACATTATCGTCAAAAAACAATTATTGCAAAAAATGAAATTATTGAGCATACTTTACAAGATGGTTCGGTTGTAAATTTAAGTTATAACAGTAGCTTAAAATATCCTGCAAATTTTAAAAATGAAAGACGTGTTTCTATTGCCGGAGAAGCTTTTTTCAAAGTTGAAAAGGATCAAGAAAAACCTTTTATTGTTGAAACTCAAAATTTGGAAATCCATGTTTTAGGAACATCTTTTTATGTTTATTCTGATGAAGGCAAGCAGTTTACAGAAGTTGTCGTATATTCAGGAGAAGTGGCAATTATAACCCCGGATAAAAAGAAAACTGTGTTATCAGCAGGAGATAGAGCAGTTTACTCAAACGAAGAAAAACGGATTGAAATTAATGAACAAATTGATCCTAACATACTCTCTTGGAAAACAAAAGTATTAATATTTGAGAACACAAAACTTGAAGAAGTATTCAAAGTTATTGAGAATTCATACAATATTAAAATAAGAATCCGTGATGAAGACATAAGGGATTGCTTAATAACAGCAACATTTAAAGATATGGCTGTAGAAGATGTGCTAACAGTTATTCAAGAAACATTTAACATAAAGTATGCCCGCTCTGATGACACAATTCTAGTTATAGGAGATTGTTAATAATGCTGAAAAATACTTTTTTTCATATATTAAAAGGATTATTATTTCTCGTTTTACTTTTCATAACGGAAAAAGCTTTTCCTATAGACAAGGAACAGAGAATTTCTGTAAATATCAGAAATGCCTCACTAGAAGAAATTCTCCAAGAAATAAATTCTCAAACAGGTATATATTTTTCTTATGACAGTAAAATTGCAAAAGAGCAAGAATGGGTTAATATTAGTATGAATAACGAAAAAGTCGGAGTTGTTCTTGAGTACGTTTGCAAAAGTTTTGATTTGGAATATTCGGTTATAAGAGGTCAAGTTGTTTTTAGAAAAATTGAACCGGCACAAAAAAAAGAAAAAGATACAAAAAAGCAAAAAAGACATACACTAAGTGGTCATATTCGATCAAAAGAAAGTGGTGAAACTTTGCCGGGTGCCACTGTGATGATAGAAGGGGCAAATAAAGGCACAATTACCAATGCTTATGGGTTTTACTCAATCACGCTTCCTGAAAACAGTTACAAAATAATATATAGCTTTGTTGGTTATGAAAGAATAGAGGTAGAAGTTAACTTGAATAAAGAAAAACAGTTGAATGCAAAACTCGAATTACGATCTCTAAGCTTAGATGAAATCACAATTGATATTGATAACCAACTGGAAAATTTGAGGAGAAGTCAAAGTGGTAAGATTTCCGTCAATCCGAGAAATATTGCAAAAATTCCGGAATTTGCCGGA
>PWLF01000001.1 GCA_003559475.1 Bacteroidales bacterium | reverse complement strand
GGTTAACTATTTGGCTTACTGAAATGGGAGCTGATGTTACTGGTTATTCAGTGGATATTCCCACTCAACCAAGTCTCTTTGTAGAAGCCGGCTTAGAAGAAAAAATCCATCATATACAGGGGGATATAAGGGATTATGAGCTTTTATTGAGTTCAATAAAGGAAGCCGATCCTGATTTATTAATTCACATGGCTGCTCAGCCACTGGTTCGTCTCTCTTATGAAAACCCTAGAGAAACCTATGAAACCAATGTCATGGGAACGGCAAACGTACTTGAAGTAATCAGGCAAGTGCCTTCTATAAAAAGCTCCGTAATCGTTACAACAGATAAATGTTATGAAAATAGGGAATGGGAATATGGCTATCGCGAAATTGATCCAATGGGTGGCTATGATCCTTATTCCAGTAGTAAAGGGGCCGCTGAGTTAGTGGTTTCAGCCTATAACAGTTCCTTTTTTATGGAAACCGATCAAATAGTTTGTTCTGCACGCGCAGGTAATGTGATTGGCGGCGGGGATTGGGCAAAAGACCGATTAGTACCGGATGTCATACTATCAATAAAAGATGGCAAAATGGTTAAGATCAGAAACCCTAAGGCAATTCGTCCCTGGCAGCATGTGTTAGAACCTCTTTCAGGATATTTACTGCTAGCTGAAGAAGCCTATAAAACAGAAGCAGTACGAGGAGGTTGGAATTTTGGCCCGTCGGATGAAGATGCCCAAAATGTACAATGGGTTACTGAAAAAATAGGCGAGGTCTGGGGGAAAAAGGATGTTTGGGTGAAAGATGGGGATGAACATCCTCATGAGGCCAATTATCTCAAGCTCGATATTTCCAAAGCTCGAATGAATCTAAAATGGACTCCAAAATGGAGTGCAGGAAGAGCTGTAGATAGCACGACAACATGGTATAAAAATTTTTATAACGGTACATTAAAATCATCAGAAGATGTGTATCAACGTTGTGTAAAAGATTTAAATGAATACTTAAGTAAATAAAATGACTGAAGAAAAAATTAGACAGAAGTTTAGAGATTTAATTCCTGAGTACTTTGAAACAAAATGGCCGGATAAGGAATTTGTACCGGGGAAATCATCTGTACCGGTATCGGGTAAAGTGTTTGACGAAGAGGATTTGGAATACTTAATTGAAGCAAGCCTTGATTTTTGGCTAACAGAAGGCAGGTTCACTGATGAATTTGAAAAGAAATTCAAAAAATGGTTTGGGCTTAGCGTTTGTGCTTTAGTAAATTCAGGTTCAAGTGCTAATTTAGTAGCAATTTCTGCGCTTACAAGCCCCCAATTAGGAGACCGGCAGATAAAGCCGGGTGATGAAGTTATTACTACAGCCGAAGGCTTTCCAACTACTGTAAATCCGATTATTCAGAATGGTTTGAAGCCGGTAGTGTTGGATGCTCACATTCCTACCTATAATATTGATACCACTTTGTTGGAAGAGGCTGTTTCTGAAAAAACAAAAGCCATAATGATCGCTCACACCCTCGGCAATCCCTTTAATTTAGATGAGGTGATGCGGGTTGCTGAGAAATATAATCTTTGGGTCATTGAAGATTGTTGTGACGCAGTAGGTGCCGAATACAACGGGCAAAAAGTAGGTACTTTTGGAGACATTGCCACGGTAAGCTTTTATCCTGCCCATCATATTACCATGGGAGAAGGGGGGGCTGTTTTAAGTAAACACGCCAATTTAAAACGAATTATTGAATCGTTTCGGGATTGGGGGCGTGATTGCTGGTGCCCACCCGGAGAGGCAAACACATGTGGGAAACGCTTTGAATGGAAATTAGGTGAACTCCCTTATGGCTATGACCATAAATATATTTATAGTCATGTCGGCTATAACCTGAAGCTTACCGACATGCAGGCAGCCGTTGGGGTTTCTCAGCTTAAGAAGCTGGATAAATTCATTGAAATAAGACGAGAGAATTACACATATCTACGCTCAAAGCTGGAAACATTTGAAAAATATTTGATCTTGCCTGAAGCTACCCCAAATTCTAATCCAAGCTGGTTCGGATTGCCAATTACGGTAAAAGAGGATGCTCCGTTTACCCGTAATGAGTTGGTAGGAAAATTTGAAAGCAACAAAATTGCAACCCGCCTATTATTTGGAGGAAATTTGCTTCGCCAACCGGCTTATAAGGATGTAGAGTTTAGAATAGTTGGTGAAACAACGAGTTCTGACAGGGTGATGAATCAAACCTTGTGGATCGGAGTTTATCCTGGACTTGGTGAACCACAATTTGATTATATGACTGAGAAAGTTCAAGAATTGATAGATTTTTCTAAGAATAAATGAAAAAAATTCTTTTAACAGGGGCTAGTGGATACATTGGAAGTCACTTACTGAATAGGTTACTTGATAATAATCAATATTCTATATCAGTAATAGTAAGACAAACTACTAACCCTAAATTTATAGAAAAATATAAAAGTAGAATTAACTTTTATGAATATAAAGGTATTGAATCGTTGTATAACATAATGTGTGATCAGGAGAATTTTGACCTTATTGTTCATATTGCGGGTTTTGTAAAACCTGGTATGAAATATGAAGAGGTAAGCTCTAACATTAAGGGGAATGTCTTACTATTATCACATTTGCTTGAATCAATGAGGTTATGTGGGATCAGTAATATTATTAATACTGGAAGTTATTGGGAATTAGGAGATAAGAATAAAAACGTTCCAAAATCTGTTTACGCTATTTATAAGAAAACCAATCGAAATCTAATCAGAGAATATTGTGATTCTTTTGGATTCAGAGCAATTAATTTAATTCTTTATGATATATATGGCACAAATGATGAGCGAAATAAATTAATCCCATTTCTTATTAAGGTTGGTAATAAAAAGGAAATTCCTATGACGAAAGGATATCAGAAATTGTCATTTATATACATAGATGATGTTGTAGATGCCTATATGTTAGCAATAGAGCGTTTTTTAAATGCAGAGCTAAACATAAACAATGATACTTATTACCTACACAATAATACCTTAACAAGTCTAAGAGGGTTAGTATCCACAATTCAAGAGCTCCGGAGAATAGTCTTAAATATTAATTGGGGGGATAGGCAATATAATGATTTTCAGATTATGACCCCATATTTACCAAAAGATGTTTTACCAAAATGGAAGCCTAGTACTGAATTGAAAGAGGGTTTAAAAAAACTTATAGAAAATGAGTGATAATTATAATAAGAAGTTCTTAATATCGGGTATACCTCCATCATCAAGTGGAGTTGGAAGACTAATGAAACAGTTAGTTCCAGAGGCAGAAAAGAGAGGTTATAATTTACTGACCAAGAAAAAAGGGTTGGACGTAAAAAGTTTTAATTTTAAAAATCGATATTTAAATGCTGGTATAAATTTCTTACTTGAATTACTACATGTTATAATCTTTAACATTAAAATAAATTTTATAAATAACTCTGTAATTATTTTTATACATCCGCAAACAGCTGGATTTAAAAATCTAATAAAAGCTTTAAAAAAAAGAAACAAAGTATATCTATATGTAGTAGATAATAGTTTTTTTTGTATTAGGTCAAGAAATGTAAATCCAATTACAGAAAAAGAGTGTTTAAAATGTTTAGGAAACCTTGACAATGTTTTAAAGTCCTGCAAACCACTTCCAGTTAAATATTCTAAATCAACAAATATTTCATTTTTAAAAATGATAAAAGAGCATTCAGATAAAATTGTATTTCTTGCTCAAAACAAGAACCAAGTAAAGTTAATAGCGAATCATTTTGGTGATAAAACCAAAATTAAAGTGGTTGGACTTGATACTGGAGAACTAAATGAACAGCATAAAACGCTAAATAATAAGATTTTGAAGTTTGATTTTGTATTTCATGGATCTGTACATATTGCAAAGGGTATAAGATATTTTGTCGATATTGCGGAAAAACTTCCTAATAAAAAGTTTTTTATACCTGCAGAGCGTAAAACTTGTGAGGAATTATTAAAAAGAAAGAAATTTTCACAAAATATAATCTTTAAAAAGTGTACCTGGGAAACTGGATTGAAGGAAGTTTTGTCGAGTTCAAAGTTTGCTTTTAATCCAAGTATTTGGTCAGCTCCAATAGAGGGGGCATTAATCAAATCATTGAAGTATAATGGAAATGTTATTACAGTAAAGTCTGAATTTGGTTTCGAAAATGAGTTATCCAGGGAGGCTGAAATATTAAGACTTTCCAGTAACCCAATAAAAGGAGCTAATGAATTAATTAAATTTTTATCTAATGAACGTACACTTTCAGTTAATAAAAATCATAAATGGATAGAAAAATATAGACAAGAAAACAGTGTAGAAAGAGTTTTTGACTGTGTCGAAAAAACACTTTATTCGTAGTATAAATATGAATAAAAACTCTGTTTTGAGAGATTTTAGAAAATTCATAACCGTTTTTTTTACTATAGGGCATGAAAGAACATTACTTGCAAAAAAAAACATAGTCGCCTCTTTTGTAATCAAAGGTTTGAATATTGCAATTGGTTTAATTTTGGTTCCTTTAACTATACACTATCTTGATCCAACCAAATATGGTATTTGGATTACGTTGAGTTCAATTATTGGCTGGTTTGGTTTTTTTGATATTGGTTTGGGACATGGGCTTAGAAACAGGTTTGCTGAAGCACTGGCATCTGGCAAACATGAATTGGCTAGGATATATGTAAGTACTGCGTACGCGATATTATCTATGATTATTGGGGCAGTGCTTTTTCTTTTTTATATCATTAATCCTTTTCTTAATTGGAGTTTAATATTAAATACTGGAGAGGATGTTGTACTACAACAAGAGTTAAGCATACTTGCATTGGTGGTGTTTACATTTTTCTGCCTACGATTTGTTTTTAAACTTATCACAACCATTCTAAAAGCAGACCAAAGGCCTGCTAAAGCTTCTTTTTTCGACTTGCTTGGTAAAATGATTGCCCTACTTTTAATCTATATTTTAACAAAAACTACTGAAGGCTCTCTTTTATACCTGGGTATTGTAATGAGCAGTGCCCCGGTTTTGGTTTTATTGTTGTCCAGTGTCTGGTTTTACAACGGGAAATATAAAGCTTATCGTCCTTCAGCCCAGAAGATTGATTTTGGAAAGGCCAAAGATTTAATGAACCTCGGAATTAAATTTTTCTTTATTCAGATTGCCGTTGTTCTATTGTATCAAACAAATAATATCATTATAACGCAGTTATTTGGCCCTGAACAGGTTACACCCTACAATGTTGCATTTACCTATTTTGGTGTTTTAATGATGGGGTTCACCATAATAGTAACTCCGTTTTGGAGTGCTATAACGGAAGCTTGGACAAAACAGGAGTTAGGCTGGATTAAAAATATAATGCAAAATCTAAATAAGTTATGGTTGGTTCTTTTTGTCATAGGAATTATAATGTTGTCACTTTCTGAATGGGTTTATTTGGTTTGGATTGGCGATAAAGTGACAATTCCATTGACTATGTCTTTTTTAATTGGCACATGTGTATTGATTAACACTTGGAATTCTATTTATAGTCATTTCTTAAATGGAGTTGGTAAAATTAAACTGCAGCTTTACCTCGGCATTTTTACAGCTTTAATGAATATTCCACTAGCGATATTTTTAGGAATGAAATTTGGAATTAATGGTGTTTTTATGGCGAATGTTGCATTGGCACTGATAGGAGCAATAGTTTATCCTATTCAATACAGGAAAATCATAAAAAAAAATGCCAGGGGTATTTGGAAATGGTGAAAAGTTAAACATCATTAATTATTCCGGACTATCTGATGATAAATCAATCCATTATGTGTGGTACCCCGGTTGTGGGATTTGATATAGGAGAAGTTCAAGATTTAGTTATTCTAAAATAAAACCGGTTATGATGTTGATGAACTTTCAATAAAATTATTCAACATATTACAATATGATGCAAAAAGTATAATGAAATAGTTAATAATTGCAGGGAATTAGGATTAGAAAATATTCAAGATAAAAAGTTTATATGTTCATTAAATAAAGTATTTATAAATTGATAAAGCTTAATAAAACAACAGAAGCATTATTTTATTTTATGCTTTTTTCCCCAATATTTTCTTATTTCACTTTTGGAGTATTTGGCTTACTGTCAATTCAAAGATACTTAATGGTGGTAATAATTATATATGGGTTAATATATGTTATAAAATATAATAATAAATTATCATTACCATTCTTTGTTAAAATGGCATTTGTATGGTTTATGTACACTTTTATATGGTCATTTTATAATGGATATATTGAGAACAGAGGTTTCTTTCCTGTATTACTAAATCACCAGCTTGCTGTATTTTTTGCTCTTATCGTGATTTACAACACAACATTCCGTAGAAAATTTATTACAAATACGATATTTATATTCAAAATAACAGTTGTAACCACAGCAATTGTCTCCATTATACAGGTATTTGATGGTAGTTTTTTAAATGCATGGGAGTTATGGAGAGACGATGATTCAATAAAGATCCATAATTTTTATGAGTTTCGGAGAGCCTCAATTTTTGGTTTTATTGAACAGAATGCATTAGGCTTATCTTTTATCCCGTTATTGGCAGTTCTAACAGGTTATTTATTACAAAAAAGATCTAGTTTAATTATTTTTTATTTATTTTTGGGGGGATTTGTTGCTTTATTCTCAAATACAAGATACGTAATGATATCATTTGTGATTATCACTTTTCAGATACTTATTGCTAATCAAAATAAGTTAACTGGTGTTTTAAGGTATAGCTGGGTAATT
>PWLF01000288.1 GCA_003559475.1 Bacteroidales bacterium | reverse complement strand
TCGAACTTTTTGAGCTGCTAAGTGAAAAGGGAGAAAATTCAGTTGTTTTTCCCATTAGGGAATTCTGGATGGATATTGGACGGCCATCAGATTACAAAAAAGCAAATAAGGACTATGAACGTTTTTTTCAGTGAAAAAGCAATAAAATCAGTTTTGTAAATGCACAATCATCTAATAACAATCTGCGCAAGAGGTGGCTCAAAAGGGATACCAGGAAAAAATATCCGTGATTTGAACGGGAAACCCCTGATTGGATATACAATTGAAATTGCTCAAAAGCTTGCAAAAACAATAAATGCAGAGATTGCTCTTAGTACTGACAGTCAGGACATTAAAAAAGTAGCATCAGATTTCGGGTTGAATGAAGAATACGATCGCCCTAAAGAACTAAGTGGCGATACGGTTGGAAAAATCGCTGTTTTCAGAGATGTGCTCAGTTATTATGAGAATCTCAATAATAAACACTACGATTTTTTCTGGGATCTGGATGTTACCTCGCCTCTGAGAAATTTACAAGATCTCACCAAAGCTTTTCACAAGCTTCAGAAAAATCCTGACGCCTATAATATATTTTCTGTTAGTAAGGCAAAAAAAAATCCTTATTTCAATATTGTTGAAGACAAAGGAAATGGCTTCGTTAAACTTGTTAAAAATGGTAGTACGATAAAATGCCGTCAACAAGCTCCTGATGTGTATGATATGAATGCTTCGTTCTATATTTATCGCCGTTCATTTTTTGATGATACGTTTGAAATGAGCATTACACCGAATACATTGTATTATTTAATGCCGCATATCTGTTTTGATATAGACGAACCCATTGATTTTGAGATCATGCAATTTCTGATCCGCGAGAATCTTTTAGGGTTTGATCTATGAAAGTACTGATTATTGGTTATGGGTCTATTGCCAGAAAACATGTAAATGCTCTCAGAGAGATCGATTCAGAGATTGAATTATTGGCACTCAGATCTGATAAAAATGCAGACACAGAAGAGGGAATAAAAAACATCTATAGTTGGGATGAAGTAGACTCTGATTTAACGTTTGCCATCATTTCTAACCCAACACATAAGCATTATGAAACTCTGCTTAAAACCTCTGAATTAGAAGTCCCAATTTTTTTAGAAAAACCACCTTTTCACACATTGGAAGGTGCAGATAGGCTTGCCTCAAAACTCAATAAACAGAGTTTAAAAATATATACAGCTTTCAATATGCGTTTTCTTCCGGTTATTGCCTGGTTGAAAAATGCGCTTGTTGGCAAGCGAGTGTTAGAGGTTCAAATTTACTGCGGCTCTTATCTGCCCGATTGGCGGCCGGGACGCGACTACAGGCGGATTTATAGTGCTAATAAAGAAATGGGAGGTGGAGTTCATCTCGATTTAATCCATGAAATAGATTATGCAAAATGGATTTTTGGCGAACCAACGGAAGTCCGAAAGTCTTTATCAACAATTTCAGACCTGGAAATCGATTCGATTGATTGTGCTCACTATTTTTTTCAATATGAAAATAAAGTAGTAACCATACTGCTAAACTATTATCGAAGAACACCAAAACGGACTATGGAGATTGTCTTGACTGATGAAGAGTGGTATGCAGATATATTAAATGGAATAGTAAAAAACTCAAAAGGTGAAATTTTATTTGAATCTGATGTTTCAATGCAAGACACATACAAGCGTCAACTTGAGTATTTTTTAAACGCTATTAAAACGGAAGAAATACTTATGAATAATCTTGACGAATCTATAGAAACTTTAAAAATTTGTTTAGATGATATTAGAAAATAAAGTAATCATTATTACCGGTGGAAATGGGTTAATCGGAAAAGAAATTGTTAAGAATGTTTCAGCAAAAGTCGGGATAGCTGTTAATGCGGATATTACTTTAGCAGGCAATTCTGAAAATGAAATAAAATGCGATATTACCGATGACGAAAGCATTAATAAAGCTGTGAAAACAGTACTTGAAAAATTTGGCAGGATTGATGGGTTAGTCAATAATGCCTATCCACGAACAAAAGATTGGGGCACGCCTTTTGAGGATGTTAAACCTGAATCCTTGCGGAAAAATGTGGATTATCAGCTAAACAGTTATTTTATCTTTTGTCAAAATGTACTTCCGGTGATGAGGAAACAGAAAAGTGGAAGTATTGTAAATATTGCTTCAACATATGGAGTGGTTGGTAATGATTTTACCATTTACGAGGGCACAAATATGAATCCTCCACCAGAATATCCGGCAATTAAAGGAGGAATTATTAACCTTTCCCGTTACCTTGCCTCGCTCTATGGAAAATTCAATGTTCGGGTAAACTGCCTTTCACCTGGTGGTATTTTCGACAATCAACCGGAAACATTTGTTCGTTCCTATGAAAAGAAGACGCCGCTAAAACGGATGGGCAACCCGGATGATATAGCACCTGCAGTCTCCTTCTTACTTTCTGATGAAGCCAAGTATATAACAGGCCATAATTTAATGGTCGATGGCGGTTGGACAGCCATTTGATTTAACTTTCTCCGATGAAAAGTGAAATTGAAAATCTAACTGTTGTTATTCGTTCTGTTAAAGAACGTACAGAAGAACTTTGTAAAAAACTGATTCTGGAGCAGGGGGTTGATGAAAAAAATTTATTTGTAATAAGAGAGACACCTTTTTCCAAAGCGATGCGTGCAGGTTATCAAAAGGGTATTGATAATGGGCTTAAATGGACCTATTGCGTTGATGCGGATGTGCTTTTAGCAGATTATGCCATTGCAAAAATGCTAACCATAGCAAACAATCAACCGGAAGAAGTTTTTACGATATCAGCGAAAATGGTAGATAAGTTTTTTAACTCCACAAGAAGAGTCGGAAACCATCTATTTAGATCATCATCTTTATCATCAATGATATCTAACATTGCCCCTTATGAAAATGAGGGAATCAGACCAGAAACTGATGCGAAAAATAAATTGATTGAAAAAGGTGGAGTTGAACACAAGGTGAATGACATAATTGGTTTACACGATTTTGAACAACATTATGAAGATATAGCCCGAAAAACATTTGTACATGCAAACAAACATGCAGAATATCTGGGTGAATTTGTACCACACTGGAAAGCTAATGCGAAAAAAGATGAAGATTTTAAGGCAGCATTAATTGGTTTGGCAGAAGGACTAAAATCTTTTGAACATGTAAAGATTAATGATAAAAATTTTGATAGTTTAAAAGAGATAATAAACCGTTTATTTGAAAAGAAATCTGAAAATGTGAATTCTTTTGAGATAAATAATTTCAAAAAGATCCAACTTATTATAGACGGATATAAAGAGAAAAAAATAAATGATTTTTCTTATAGTTATATAAGATTTATAAAGTTACTTGGATTAAAAATAAAAATTGATATTAAAAAATTATTTAAAAATTAAAGTGGAATGATTTTTGGGTTATGTTCAGCCTGAGTAGAATAAATAAAAATTTTAAAAAAAATGATTGTATAATATACTATTTATCAATATTTATATACTATGTAAATAAATTTAAACATGAAGCTGTAGCACATCCAAATAAAATATTATGGGTCAATCCCCAAACAATTAATTATAATGTTAAACCCTCTTTAAAAATAGACAAAATAATCTACAAGGGAGCTATTAAAGAAGGAGACTGGGATCTGAAAGTTAAATCTTTTAATCAACACAAAAAACATGTGAGTATGAAGCAGTTTTTTTTAGAAGGGATCAAATGGGAGAATACAAAAATATTTAAAAAAAATTATCATGTGAAACTCAAAGAAGGAAACAAGGCAAGAGGCTTTACTAACTTAGATGATTTAATTGCCTATTATCAGAATGATGTAGAATTACTTTTTGAAAAAATCAAAAAAGATGGTTTTAAAATTCCTGGTAATAGATTGAATAAAAATGATATGTATGTTTATATTGATAGAAATGGAAAAATATTATTAGGTGCCAATGGAAATCACAGACTTTCTTTAGCTAAAATAATTGGATTAAAAAAAATACCTGTCAGAGTACATATCAGACATAAAGATTGGCAAAAGAAGAGAGATATAATAAATAAATTAAAAACGAATGGTGGATTGAACGATTCTAAATTATTAAACCATCCTGACTTACAGGATGTAATAAAGTAATAATTTTAGTTTTCAATTAATTTTATAAACTCATCAATATTATTTTCAATAGTATAGTTTTTATTGGCAAATGTATATGCATTATTCCCCATTTCTTTTCTGAGAGTTGGATTTTCTAAAAGCATTTTTATATATGTAACTAATCCGGCATAGTTGTCAGCTTTAAAACCGAGTTGATTTTCTTCAATTAAATTGTCCGGATCAAAATTAAGCGTGATGGTTGGGGTTTTTCTCAGCCATGATTGAATAAATGTATTTGGAAACCCTTCTTCCATTCCACTCGTATTTATGAAGATAGAAGCTTGATTGAGAAGTTCATTACTCTTTTCAAGAGTTACGGGCCCCAAATAACTAAATTTTTTATTCACTTTTTTTACTTTATCAATTAAGCCTAAATAAGATGAATCAGAAAGATTTCCTGCCATGATAAAATTTGCATGAAGATAGTTATGTTCCTCGACTAATTTCAGAAAAACTTCAGGTTGTTTCCACTTTTTTAAATTAGCAATCCAAACAATGTTGGGGGGGGTGTTTTTTTTAATCTCATTAAGCTCTTCTGATGGATGCAAATTGGGGAAAATTGTACTTTCAAGTTTCAATTTTTTGGTTAGCAGATGTTTTTGCATGTTTGTCTGAGCTAATATTCGATCAGCAGATTTCATACCAATCAGTGATAGCCGGTCAATTTTATATATTTTTTTGAATTTCTTAACCCTCTTATAAGCTTCGTAGGTTGAGCGGGGCTTTCTGAAAAGGAATTTTGTCTTGTAACAATCTATATCCATTGAAGTTGCAAAAATGAACTTACTATTAGATTGCTTTGCAAATTGGCCAGCATACCATGTCCATAATTTACGTCCTCTTTGATATAGAATGTCTGGATTAATTTTATTCAACAAATCAGAAAATGTTTGTACATTTGTTTCATAGTTTTCCACCTCCTTAAATGGTATATACTCTATAACAGAGTTATTGTCTGAGGGAATTTGATCCGGTGCCGTTAATAGGTATACTTTTTTATTTCTCTTTGCCATTTCATTGGAAAGAATTTGAATTTGAACCTCAGCACCACCTATGCTTTTGTGTATTGTAGATGGTGTTATAAAACATATTGAGTTATTTGGTTGCATAGATTTTAAGTAAGAATGAGAAAAATTATCTTAAGATTTTTGGAAAAATTTAATTATAAGTTAAGAAAGATTGATGGTGATGAATTAATTGAAACTCCAAAGCTTATTAATGATGAATGTAAAAAACTCAAATTAAAGAAACTTACGCATGAAAAGAATGCCACATTTTTCGGTTATCATGATAAAACTCCGAGTAGTTTAGATGGAAAAAAAATATTGGCTTGTTCAGTTTCTGGAGATGACAGAAAGTTAGAGAATGAATGTACTAAAATGGAAGTCGGTTTTTTTAGTTTTTCAGATGGATATAGGTTCTATCCGGTTGATGAAACTTTTACGTGGTGTTGGCAGCAGGGTTGTATGTTGCAATGGAACCCGTTAAAGCCAAATAGCCAAATTTTTTATAATTCGTTAGTAGATTCTGAGCATGGATCAATATTATTTGATATTTCCAAGAATGTTGAAGTTAAAAGGTTTACGTTTCCGATTTACTCTATCTCACCTAATGGTAAGTATGTATCGTCATTAAATTTTACAAGATTGGGTTTATTGCGTCCCGGATATGGATATAAAGGAAATATTAATAAAAATGACTTGCCAAATGCGCCTGATGATGACGGTGTGTTTTTGATTGATTTAAAAACCGGTACTAGGAAGTTAATTGTAAGTTTGAAATCAATTGCTGCAAATACAGATCAAAATGTTCCCCATTACATAAATCATATAACGTTCTCACCTGATTCCAGCAAACTTACATTTTTTCACATTTATGAAAATCAGTCCGGAGGACGTTTAATTAGGTTCTACTTATATGATATTGAATATAAAACTCTAAAATTATTAGAAGCAGCAAATAATGTTTCTCACTATTGCTGGAGCAAGAATAATGAAATTTTAACCTCAGAAATGGAATCAGGTAAAATTGTAACTTACTTGTACAAACTTGAAGAAGAGAAGAAAAAAGTTATTGATGTCCCTCACATTGGCGATTATCATCCAATGTTTAATCCTGCAGAATCTGACATAATTGTTGCCGATACAAAACCAGATAAAGACAGGAATCAACACCTTTTTTTGTTTAATATTAAATCCGGTAGATATTTTTATGCAGGTAAATTTCATTCACCAGATGAGTATAAAGGAGAAGTAAGGTGTGATTTGCACCCGCGCTGGGACAGACAAGGTAAAAATCTAATTGTTGATACGGCTGAAGATGGGAAAAGAAGCATGGTAAAGATAGATGTTACTGAAGGAGTTAAATCTTGTTTGGATTAATTCAAAAGGTTAATCAGGTATATAGAAAAGAGTATAATAATTTTGGATAACACAATTATTGTGATAAGGGCTGCAGGTGAACGCACAGAAGAGCTTTGCAAAAAGTTGATTCTGGATCAGGGTTTTACTGAAAAGGATGTGGTGCTGATCCGTGAAATTCCTTTTTCGAAAGCGTTGCTCAAATCATTTGATCTGGGCATTGAGTACGGAAAAAAATGGACCTTTTGCGTGGATGCCGACTTACTTTTACGACCCGGTTCCATACAGGAAATGATTCGTCTTGCAGACGCCCAGCATCAAAAAGTATGCCAGGTTCAGGGGTATAT
>PWLF01000093.1 GCA_003559475.1 Bacteroidales bacterium | reverse complement strand
GTTAGCCTATAAAACTTTTTGCAAATAAAAAAATATTCCTTATCTTTGCACCGCTTTTTAAAAATAATTGCTTATCTAACAAAACCATCATAACTTTTTTCAGAATAATGAAAATGTTATTGATTAGAAAAATAATTAGTAAGCATATTTTTATTTACAGAAGCAGATTAAAGGCCCGTTCGTCTAGGGGTTAGGACGCCAGGTTTTCATCCTGGTAGCAGGGGTTCGATTCCCCTACGGGTCACAAAATTTTATACATAAACTTTAAAAAAAAAACAATAAATGGCTAATCATAAATCAGCTAAAAAACGTATCAGATCTGATAACACAAAACGTTTACGGAACAGATACTACGCAAAAACAGCCCGTAAAGCTGTTAGGCGACTGAAAGAACTTGATAATAAAGAAGAGGCTTTAAAGAGTTTACCTAAAGTTATCTCTCTTGTTGACAGAGTAGCGAAGAAAAACATTATTCATGACAATAAGGCAGCAAATATCAAGTCAAAACTAACAAAACACGTAAACAGCCTGTAGTTGTAGTTCTTTTGTTTAAAAACCATATTAAACAAAAGTGTAAAGATAAAGGCCCGTTCGTCTAGGGGTTAGGACGCCAGGTTTTCATCCTGGTAGCAGGGGTTCGATTCCCCTACGGGTCACAAAAGACTTTCGATTCTTTTTTCGAAAGTCTTTTTTTATTAATTTAGCACACCAAATTTTTATTAAACCCATTATAATGAAAAATTACAGTAAACCCTTAACCAATACAAAAATTTCTACCATAAAAGAATGGGCAGAAGATGACAGACCACGAGAAAAGCTTATAGCAAAAACTCCTAAAGCCCTTACTAATGCCGAACTTTTAGCAATACTGATAGGCTCAGGCTCTAAAAATGAATCTGCAGTAGATTTGGCTAAAAAAATACTGGCTTCTCTTGACAATCACTTATCACTTTTAGCAAGATTAAGCATTAAAGAACTTATGCAATTCAAAGGAATAGGAGAAGCTAAAGCTATAAATATTATTGCGGCACTTGAAATAGGAAGGCGACGAAGACTAAGTGAAGCATTAGAAAGAAAAAAAATAAAAAGCAGCGCAGAAGCTTTTGAAGTAATTTCACCAATATTAAATGACAAGCATTATGAAGAATTTTGGTGTATTACTCTAAACAGAAGCAACTATATTATAAAAACAATAGCAATAAGTGAAGGTAGCATAGCAGGAACTATTGCGGATCCTAAAAAAATTTTCAAACTAGCGCTGGAAGATAATGCATCATCAATAATTTTAGCTCATAACCATCCAAGCGGAGCACTCAAACCAAGCCAGGCAGATATCAAGCTAACGGAAAAATGCAAAGAAGCAGGAAGGTTCCTGGAGTTACCCGTGATTGACCACATAATCGTTGGTAACGATAACTATTACAGCTTTGCTGATGAAGGACTGATTTAATAAATTTTCAAACTATTTAAAATTGATTAAATTTGTACTGAATTAAAAAATAAAGTATTGTTTTTATATATCATAATTTTATTTGGCATTAAATAAATATACTCCTGATGCTTTTAATATATACACCAAAGAAAACAACTAGGAAAATATACATTTTTGACTTATTGATATATCATATTTGTGGATATGAATACAAAATCACTTCAGATAAAAAAGTATTTAACAAATATGATGGTGCTAAAATTAATTATTCAAATAAACCATCCGATAATAACGAACTATTTATTTTTGCTAACGAGTTGCTCGAAAGCAAGGGAGTTTTTGAACTAAATATTGAATCTGTTTTATACAAAGATATTCCTGTAATTTTTTTCTCTGACAATAAAGAAAGCTGTTTACCATTTGACCCATTTGCTGCATCTTTTTATTTTGTTAGCAGATATGAGGAGTACCTGCCTCACAAAAAAGATGAACATGGCAGATTTGAAGCTAAGGAATCATTTGCATATAAAAATGGTTTTTTGGAAAAACCTGTTGTTAATCAATATGCATCTATCTTAAATAGATTAATAAAAGAGAAATATCCAACTCTTAAACCATCCAAAAAAAATACTTACCAATTTATTCCAACTTATGATATTGATATTGCTTATGATTATAAAGGCAAAGGCTTTTTTAGAACAATAGGAGGCTATGTAAGGTCACTTATAAAAAGAGACATAAAATCTATTAAAGAACGAACTAAAGTTCTTACCGGTCAAAAAAAAGACACTTTTGACACCTATACATACCTTATTAATCTGCATAAAAAATACAATATCAAACCTTATTATTTCTTTCTTGTTGGTGATTATGGATTAAAAGATAAAAATCTTTCAATATTTAACACGAGTTATCAGCAATTGATAAAAAAGCTTGGAGATTACGGTATAAACGGAGTACACCCATCTTACAACTCTAATTATGATATCAATAAACTTAAAGAAGAAATTCGCAGATTATCATCTGTTTTGAATCGTAAAATTAAACACAGTCGGCAACATTACATTAAATTAAACATTCCATATACATACCAAAAACTCATAGAGGTTGGTATAACCAAAGATTACTCAATGGGTTATGCCTCTCACATTGGATTTAGGGCAGGAATATGTTCCCCATTTTTGTTTTATGACCTTGACAGAGAAGAAATCAGCAAAATACTAATAACACCTTTTGCTGTGATGGACTGTACTCTCAAAGAGTATATGAAGCTTAACACAAATAACTCATTTGAGAGAGTTAAAAGTTTAATTGATGAGGTTCATAAAGTAAATGGTCTATTTATCACTTTATGGCATAATGTATCATTATGTGATTTCATGGAATGGAAAGGGTGGAAAGAATTATATGTAAAAATATTTGATTATGCCGCAGGTAAAAAAACATAATTTTTTTTAATATTTAATAAAACTACGCAGAAAAAATATCAAAAATGACTGATAATAATATTAACCCAAAAATTAATCAAAGTTGGAAAGAAATACTTTCATCGGAGTTTCAATCTGAATATTTCAAAAACCTAAAAGAGTTTTTAGTAGAAGAGAAAAAAAAATTCACAATATATCCTCCCGGGTCAAGAATATTTGCAGCTTTTGACTATACTCCATTTGATAACATCAAAGTTGTAATAATTGGACAAGATCCTTATCATGGGGCGGGGCAAGCAAACGGGCTTTGTTTTTCTGTAAATGACAACATAAAAAAGCCGCCTTCCCTTGTAAATATTTTCAAAGAGCTTAACAAAGACCTTGACATTCTTATTCCAAAAAACGGTAATTTGGAAAAATGGGCAAAACAAGGCGTCTTATTGATTAATGCAACTTTAACCGTTAGGGCTCATCAACCAGGGTCACATCAAAAGAAAGGATGGGAACAATTCACCAATTCTATTATAAAAAAAATATCTGATAAAAAAAGCGATTTAGTTTTTTTATTGTGGGGAAGATTTGCACAAGAGAAGGAAGAGCTAATAGATACTTCAAAACATTTTGTTCTTAAAGCTCCTCACCCCTCCCCTTTCTCTGCTAATAGAGGATTCTTGGGATGCAAACATTTTTCTAAAACAAATGAGATTTTAAAATCTAAAAATAAAAAAGAGATAGATTGGAGTTTATAAAATATTAAACAGCTATTTAAAGTTTATTATATAGATTAATCGTTTTATATATTATGATGCCTCCTAAAAAAATAATACTCTTATTGTTTTTTTTTACAACCAACTTCTTTTGTTTGCTGACACAGGATTTTATTAAATTAGATATTAAATTCTCCAATCTTGAAGAAGAGCTAAACAAAAAAATCGAGTATGAAAACCTACTTAATTCTAAACAAGAATTAGAAATACAGCTTAATAAAATATACAGTCAACTTCATGATTATGGTTATTTAGAAATAAAAAAAGATAGCTGCAAATATGACTCTCTGAATATTAAATGCACTCTTATTCCAGGAAAACAATACAGGTATTTTATAAAAAAAGGAAATTTAGGAGAAGAACCTTTAGCAAACATACCAGCTGATAAATTTTTCAACGGCAATGGTATTTTACCATTAGAATATGATTATCTTACAAAGAGCATACTTACTTTTTTTCAAAACAGAGGGTATCCATTTGCAAACATCACACTTGACAATTTAGAAGTAAGACATGACTCTATTATCGGAGATATAAAAATTGATCATTCACATCATATATTATTTGATGAACTAAAAATTGAGGGTGATGTTAATATCAGCAGGCGTTTTTTATCTGCTCACACAGGAATAATTCCTGAAGAAAGCTACAGTGAAGAAAAATTAAACAATCTTGAACAAAGATTAAATTCACTTGATTTTATTAGTGTTGAAAAAAAACCTGAAGTGGTTTTCACTAAAGAATATGCCGAAGTAAGCGTAGGTCTAAGAAAGCGTAATGCTAACAGATTTGATGGAATTGCAGGAGTTGTATATGATGAACAAGCTGAGAACAGTATGCGATTTACAGGTCAGATTAATCTTTTTTTAATTAATACTTTAGAAAGAGCTGAATGGATAAATATGAAGTGGCAAGGATTAGGACATGGTAGTCAAACACTTGATATTTCAGCAGGATATCCTTACTTATTTTATACCCCATTTTCTGCTGAAATGAAATTTTTAATGAGAAAACAAGATTCAACTTATCTGCAAATACAAAGAACTCCGGCTATAGAATATAGATTTTCAAACAACATTAACGCTAAAATATTTGTTGACTGGAAAACATCTGAACTGCTTGATATTGAAAAATATAGAGATGCAACTCAATTACCACAAGTTATTGATTATACAGCAGTTCTATATGGGGTTGGTTTATCGTATAGATCAGAATTGTTTAATATTGATCCTAGAACAGGATACAACTATTCATTTCAATTTTCTTTAGGAAACAGAACCATAGAGAAAAACAATCATCTCCCCTCTGAGCTTTATGATAATATTGATTTAACATCAATGCAATATACAGGACAGTTGTTATTAAAAAGGCTGTTCCCTTTTGCAAACAGAAGTGCATTATTATTGAGAGGAGAGGGAGGTTTTACTATCAGTGAAAATTATTTTGAGAATGAATTATTCAGAATTGGGGGGTTAAATAGTTTAAGAGGCTTTGATGAAGAATCGCTTCTTGCATCTTCTTACGGTAGCTTGTTAACAGAATATCGTTTTATAACCGGACGTAATTCCTATCTCAGTCTTTTTGCTAATGCCGGAATTATTGAAAGAAAAATATCTGATAGTTATTCACTAAAAATACCTGTTGGTGCCGGGGCAGGAATTTCACAAGAGTTGCCTGCAGGGATATTTTCCTTATATTTCGCACTTGGAAAAACAACAGATCAATCTGTAAATTTCAATGATATAAAAGTTCATGTTGGTTTTGTGAACACTTTTTAGGCGTTCTAACAATCTATAAAAAAAGAGGGAAGCAAAATCGCTCCCCTCAAAATCTTATTCAATTCAGTTTTTTTATTTTATCACTTGGAAACTCTTAGTGAACATCATTTCATTTGTATAAATTTGGATAAAATATGTACCCTTATCCAATTGCTCAATGTTAAAAATATGCTCGGAAGCATTAATATTTTTTGAAAATACAACTTGTCCTATAGTGTTAACAATATTAATTTTGTCAATAATTTCATTAGACTGTATATTTATATCGCTATATGCGGGATTTGGATAAACTTTAATATCAATATCCTGCAAATACTCAACATAGATAACATCATCGGTAAAATTGGCAATTATAATAATATTGTTAGAAGGCATTGTTACTGTAGTTGTTTGAGAATTAACATCATCAACATTTTGTGTATCGCCTGTCCAATTAACAAAAGCCCATCCGGTATTAGGAGTTGCAGTTATCGTAACTTCTTCTCCCTCAGGATAATCTCCTTCACCTGAGGCGTTACCACCATGTTCCGGTTGTACTTGAATTGAAAGTTCGTACAAATCTTCAGCAGCCGACAGTTCTATTTCAATAACAGTATCTGAATCAATAAAGACATCATCAACATACGTGTCGTATCCTGATCTTTCAACTGTGAAATTATAATTTCCTTCAGTGATATCCTCAAAATCATAATCGCCCGCATCATTTTCAATACTATTAAAAGTTATAACAGCATCATCTATTACACTTCCTGATTCATCTTCAACTTCAAAAGTAACAGTATAAACTTCCTGGAGTAAAATATCATCAAATCTCCAATAAGTAATTTCTCTGGATGCTCCGTCATATTTAAATGCTAATCTGAAATTTTCAGCCCCAACACCATGATCTTCATTTGTCAATATAAATTGAAGTTCCTCTGCATCCAATCCACCACCGGGAGTTGACCAATTAATAACAGGAAATTCATCTCCATCTGCTATAGTAACTACTTCTATTTCATAAGGAGAATCAGGATGAGTAGTTGCATTAAGAAAATTTTTATAAGAAAAACTAAGTCTGTCATAACCTGAAGTGTTAATAAGTGGCGATATCAAATAAAACTCACCGTCAACCATAGGGTCATAAAAAAACTCCATTTCAGGCTCTTCTCCTCCGGCTTCGTTAGTATTACTAATTCTAAAATTATCAACATCTCTACTCCAACCCTCCGGAATATCTCCAACAACATCTGAAAAATCTTCAAAGTAAGGAATAAATTTATAATTTTCTATATTTTGAAGCGAAATATCATCAATAAACCACCAATTAATATTTTCAGTATTTCCATCAAAAACAAATGCTATTTGAAAATTATCTGTACTTATTCCATGATCTTCATTTGTTAAGATATACTCATATTCATCAGCAGCAATATTTGCAGTAGGATTAATCCATTCTTCAATAACAAACTCATCGCCATCAGCAAGAGCAACAACTCTTAAAGTATAATCGCCACTATCGTG
>PWLF01000039.1 GCA_003559475.1 Bacteroidales bacterium | reverse complement strand
CTCCACCCTCTTTTATGGCATTCAGAAAAGCTTTCACTTCCTCTTTATGCCCTTTATCCTGGCCCTTGTACTTTATCTTCTTCTTTTTCTCACCGTATATATACAACTCTTTAAAATCGTGCAGTTGCGCAACAGTACCTCCGGCAAACATTTCGATATACTCTTTTGGTAGTTTTTTACTGCCGTTGGAGAAGTAACTGATTGATGCTATGCTTCCATTTTCCATTTCCAGATTGATGGCAACGGTGTTACTCAGGTTGTTTGGATCATTCATGGAGCTGGCAGTTACAGAAGTTATTTTACTTCCTGAAAGGTACATGGCAAGGTCAATAAAATGACAAGCCTCCCCAATAACTCGCCCGCCGCCTATATCGGGATCATTAACCCAATGGTTCGATGGCAACTGGCCCGCATTTACTCTAATCACAATCGACTTTGATAAATCTTTGCCAAATAAGCTTACCATTTTTTGTATTGGCGGTGCAAAACGTCGGTTAAACCCAACCATCAGGTGGACCGGCTCATTTTTATCCAGGGCTTTTACATAAGCCGTTTTTATCTCTTCAAGTTCTTGTTCATTCATCCCCAACGGCTTCTCCACAAACACATGCTTGTTGCTTTCAATCGCTTTGATGACATTTTTGGCATGTAAATTATGTCGGGTGGTAATAAAAACTGTATTAATATTATCATCATTGAATATCTCATCTGAATTCCCTGCGCAATAACTGAATCCATATTTTTCGCCCACAAATTTTGCCGTTGTGCCACTGTTTGTTGCCAAACCCTCTAAATTGCAATGCCCTACTGTGGCAGGCAATAGAGTACCCTGCGCAAACGAACCTGCCCCTATGAATCCCACATTCACTTCAGCAGGATTTACTACCGGCTCTTTGAATGTTACCCGTTTTGTTAGTTCTGCCTCCTTATCATATTCAATTACGATTCCGGTGAAGGGTTCATTATTATTCAGAATCATGTCATACGCTTTCGGGGCTTCCGACAGTGAAAAATTATGTGTAATCAGCTGACCGATGTCCAGTCGTTTTGTCGAAAGAAGATTTACAAAGCTTTTCATATTTCGGTTTTCGGTCCAGCGCACATAACCGATCGGGTAATCTCGGCCTTTCTCTTCATAATCAGCGTCATTCCTGCCGGGGCCATATGAAGAAGACATTCGCAGGTCGAGTTCTTTTTTATAGTAATTTGCCCTGGAAAAACCTGTTGGGACAGCTCCCACAATCACTACTTTTGCTTTATGGCGTGCCATTTCACCCGCAAATTCAACCGGGTCCAGTGAAGAGGTTCCTGCAGTTATTATTATAGCATCTGCACCGTGCCCATCCGTCAAGTTTAAAACCGTATCATTAATTCCGTTTACATTACGATTATATACATGTTCTATTCCGGCTTTTTTAGCTGCTTTTATTTGATTATTGGAGATATCAACGCCAATCGGGTTCATACCGCTGGCTTCCAAAATTTTATAGGTAAGTTGGCCAAGCAGCCCCATCCCAATAATCAGGCAGTATTCGCCTAATTTGAGTTCAGCCTGCCGTATTCCCTGAATGGCAATGGCGGCTATCGTAGTGAATGAAGCCTGTTCTAAAGACACATGCCCGGGTACTTTAACGGCAAGGTTTACCGGAACCGACACAACGTCGGCATGTTTAGCTGTATTTCCGCCACATGCAGCCCGATCTCCCACTATAAAATCTGTGACATCATCTGCTACAGCGATTACCTCACCGGCACAGCTATATCCAAGCGGCGATGGTGCTTCCAGTTTATTCATCACCAATTTATAGGTAGAGAATAGACCGTTGGTCTTCACCATCTCAATCACTTGCTTCACCTCTTTCTGTCGGTTCCTGGCCTTGGCTATATAACCTTTACGTGCATCGGAAACCGTTTTTCCTTCGGTTCCTGAACTGATCACGGAGTAGTAGTTACGAACCAAGATTTCTCCACGATTCAGTGCTGGAAACGGCACTTCCATAATTTCCATTTTTCCCGATTTAAGCTGTTGTGTGAGTTGGTTCATTTAATTTACTGCCTTCAATTAAATCATTGATTTTTTTGCATCGGGAAGAAAATGATAACTCTTTCTCCAATCGTATAAAATCTTCTATTTCTGTTTTTACACCATTATTGATAATATCAGAGATTGTCTCAACGTATTCAGAAATATCATTTTTGATAAGCCTTCCAATATTATTTTTATTAAACAGTTCATCCATATCACCTGTCGGATTTGAAATAATAGGTCTCCTGATTTTTATATAATCACCAATCTTATTAGGCCATCTGCCAATATTTCTATTCGTCAAAGGGTATGGAAGTACAAAAATATTACACGATGACAGATAATAATTATATTCTTGATAAGATACCCAACCTACATTTATATATTTTTCAATATTATATTTGAGACATAGCTTAACTATATAATCTTTATTTCCGGACAGAAGTAGATAAACTGAATTATTTGATTCAATTATATAACTCATCGCTTTAAACAAAGGCTCATTATCCTGTTCGTCAGACTCAGATATACCAGATAAGCCAATAATAAATGAATTGGAAGATAACTTCACTCTTTCTCTGGCTGATTTAATAGAATAGCTTTCCAATTTTGAGTCTATTGCACCTGGAATAAAAACAATATTATTGTGATTTTGCAGTCTGTTTTTTAAGCCATTGGATATTGCAATTATTACATCATAATTATTCATTAATCGCAATTCAAAATTATTGTCATAAAAACCTATTATCTTTCCAAATATACCCTGCCGAGTTACAGATAGCCCTCCCTTACCATACCATTCCCACCATTCGGTAACAATTAAAGTATTATATATTTTTTTTGACAAATACGTAGGAATAAATATAGAAGGCCTGTGCCCGGCATTAGTAAATATTACGTCATACTTATTAAAAAGTAGATGAGTTAAATAGAAAATAAAACCTATATAACCGAAAGTTGCCCTCGCAAAATTACCTTTAATATCAAATACAGCAAGATAACGTGGTAGATATTTGACATTAATATTACTTGGTAGAACTATTTCTTCTGCTTTTGAATGAAATAAAATTGTTACATCATATCCCATTTTGTCAAAGGCTATAGCATTATTTATTGATATTTTAGTTTGAGATATAGATTTAATCTCGACACCAGGTAATAGGCACAATTTTTTATTCGCTGTTAAATTCATAAATACAATATAAATTTCATATTACATGTATTCATTTGAACTGTAGTGGTGTTTTCTCAATCCATAACTCAGCTACTTTTGGTGAATTACCGCTAAATACATTATCAAAAATTTTAAGAGCTATTTTCTTTGGAAAAAGACCTGAAGAGACGTTTGGCCAAATTTCAACATCTTTTTTAAAAACAAGTTTATCTATACGGATTGGTAACTTTTTATAACCCAACCCACTTAAAATTGAAGCCCGATGTTGACCTTTCCTGGCCTGCCAACACCATTTCCCACTTGAATCTAATAATACAACTGCAGTTATATCCCCATCTATTTTATCGTGCCTTTGATAACCATTTTTTTCAATATTAGTCAGAAGTGAATACAGTTTATTTACCTCAATAGATAACTTTTTATCTGATACAGGTCCACTCCAGGCCCACCCATCATCAATTGTGAGTATTTTACCTTGTCTTAAGTTTTGACTAAGAACTGATTTTTCATGTTTTTTTTGCCATTGATCAACATCATAACTATCCCAGGGGAATACTGCAGCCCAGGAGGGTTTATCATCCAGCAATTTTACATCTCCATGATTAAGGCCAAGAATCTCAGCTGCTGTTTCTGGTTGAACATTTTCATAGTATGTTTTAAGTATTTTATGTATTGAACTTTTCTTTTCTTTTGAGTTACTTATTTTTTTTGTTGCTTCTACCGCTCGAACAAATGGATGTTCTTTAGCTGTAAATAAAAATAAAGGAAGCCCCCTTCCTAAATGTACAGGAGCATCTATCAGGATTGTCTGCAAATTCTGGAAATAATTAAGTGCCTTCGGATCATTGTGATGATCTCTTACGTCTACTGGTTTTAACTTGTCAAGCGGTACTACTTGATAACCAAATTTGTTTAGTATTTTTTGTAATTGAGCCTTTAGCATAAAAGTGTAATGCAGAGATAATTTCAGTAATAGAATAAATTTTGTTATTCAATTTTTGATGATCGCCCAAAAAGGAATATAAGATTGATTAGCTATCAATCGACCAATCATTGCAAATGCTCTGTGTTTACCACTTGTAATTGCTCCGTTTGTTACTTCAATTGGATTATTTTTTAAAAGTAATTTTATTTCATCATCTGACATGGCCGGCAAAGATTCATAGTAATCGGTAGTAAAAAGATCCGGAATCTTACCTTCTTTAATATACTCATTAGCTTTGGAATAAGGCACAACATCTTTTTTAAACTGATATTTAATACAATAGTAAAAGAAGTTATTCCCTGATTGCCAAAATCTTCGGTCAAAATTAGCGGGATCATGGAATGGAAAAGAGGTATCCGTTTCGATAATTGAATTTTCCACATTTTCAAATGTGTCACTATTCAGAAAATATTTTTTAATATCCCCAATTTTTATTTCTGAACCATTGTTTGTTACTACATCCAGATGGGGTTTTCGCCATTTCCAGTTAAATGAATCTATGGGCTCTATTAACAAATCCAAAAATTGCTTTTTTGATAATTTTTGATATTTAAAATCTTTATTAAAAAAAAAGCATATAGTACTGCGAAAATAGTGAGGGCTCAGTTCAAGTGCTTTATTTACAATAAGTTTATAAAGCTTCGAATATTTGGAGTAGGTAAATAAACTTTTGGACAAAATGTATAACCTTCTTCTTAAAGTAGGATTATACATATTCCTTAATAACACATCACTGTTCGAAGGAATTTTGAGAACGGCTTCCGAGAACTTCAATTCTTCTAAAGAATCAAAATGATACTTTAAAAACCATTTAGTCCCATAACCCGCTCTCTTCCCTTTTTCCTGGAATTTACAGACATCGATATACCTTTCATTTCTTAAAAAGGATATTATATTTTCATTATTCCGAATAACTTTAAAACCAATAGAAAAAAGTTTTATTGTTATTTGATGTTCAACTTTATTCCAGTCGCTTTTCCAAACACCAATATCATCGTCATGATCATTTAGGAGTTTTCCATGTTTATGAATTCCAAAAAGTGTTTTCCCCTGCAACCACCCCTCGACATCAAATTCATTTAATAAATCAAAAATATCGCTTAAATTATTAACCCTTACCGGTAATGCTTTTTCATAACCAACTTTTTCCCAATAATACTTATTTGCAGTGAAATCATATTTACACCAGCTTTCAATTTTTGAAGCATCTTCTTTCATTTAAATATTCTTTTATATCCGTTTTTCAATATTTTATAGCATTTGTGATTATATTTTGAAAGTAGACTTTTATCTTTCAACCAAATATCTTCGCAAAACTTTTTTAAATACTTTTCTAACAATGGATGGTCCATCCTTTCACCGTTGTTATAATAATACTCCAGTATCCTTCTTACTGAATTTTTATTATGTAAAACATAATCTTCAAGGTCAGAGGAACTCCAAACTCGGTCATCACCAATATGAAATGTCAAATGTAAATCTCTAAATTTTTTATAGTTTTTTGATTTAATTATAAAGTTTATCATTAGTGATGGAGCAATATTAAGCGTACCAAGGCAGGCTAAATCAAGTTTAAAAGCCTTATAATCATCTCTATTGAAAACAAAGCAATCCGTGCCTGGATGTGGTTTTCCTACCTCAGCATACATTAATGGCAATTGATCAGGACTGTCATAATTGTTAGATATCGTTCTTCTATTAATCGTAAATGCATCGAATCCTTGCTCGATTAATTCTTTAACGGCCGCATAAAAATTTGGCATTAATGCAATATCTACATTTGTATAGATCAAGTAATCTGAATTAGGAGACGCATCATATAGCCGATCGAGAATATCCTTAAGTATTGGCAACTTTCTTTCTTTTTTAAAATTATCAATATCTAAAACAGAACGATCCAAGTGTGGTGTCTGCTCAAAGTATGAAGGAATTATTTCTTGATCTTCCGGAAATTGAGCAGATAACAATCTCACATTAATGTTATTATTTTTTTCCGAAAACTCTTTTGAAACTCTCATGGATTCAAAAGTTACTGGTTGTGCAATATAAAGATCAGAAGATGAATTAACTCTTACCGGATTTATAATATGAGCAAATGAAATCATTTAAAATTGTTTTGTTATTGATTTATTTTGTATTCATCATAGAAATATTTATCAAATATTAAGGCATATAATAATCCATAGTAAAATATTGAGGATTGGCTAAATGTAGCGAAAGCAATCAAAAAAACTGTCAATGCAAAAAAAGAGCCCCAAAAATTCGTGAGCTTCGCAGTCATATAAAGTCTTCTAGCCAATAAAAACCAGAAACCATAAAGAAAAGCACACCCTACTATCCCATAAGCAACTAAATGTGACAAATATCCAACATGTATATGGCTTGAATAAAATGCTTTTGAAGCAGCAACAATATCAGGATGCATTATACTTCCATTTCCTAATAAATAGTTATCAGGAAAAAAATGTATAAAATTTATGATTGCGGCATACCGTGTTGTCTCCGTTATACTCCCTTCTCTGAAAAGGCGTTGCTCAAACCAGCTTAATAAATCATAACCAACAAACTGCAATCCAAAATATGTGCCTATGCCTACAATAAAAATTACCCAGCTATACCTTAAAACACCAGTTAACTTATTTTGATTAGCAATAAGTATCTGAAAAGTGATAATCACAAATGATATCATTACGTATCTTGTATTTGAGAATAAAGCAACAAAT
>PWLF01000056.1 GCA_003559475.1 Bacteroidales bacterium | reverse complement strand
TTACATTTCAGTAAGGAAGAATCTTATCTCTTGCAAAAGTCTATTCACAGTTTGGATGAAAATAATGAAATAAAGCAAAGCCTTATTCAAAAACTATATACGCTTTATAGTTCACGTAATATTGCCGACACTATCATCAGGGAAAATGCCGGAGAAAATGTTCGTTTATTATGCGAAGCCATAGAAAACAAGAAGCAGGTGGTTTTGAAAGGTTATCATTCGGCGAGTGGTGCGACAATTTCCGACAGGGAAGTTGAGCCTTATGGTTTTACGACCAATTATGTTTCGGTATGGTGTTATGATCTAAAAAACAAGGAAAATCGTTTATTTAAAACCTCTCGTATAGGTAGAGTTGATATAAATAATTGTTCATGGCAGCATGAGAAGGATCATCAGATACAGGAGACCGATGTTTTTCGGATGGTAGGAAAAGAGCAATATCATTTGACGATGATTTTAAGTATGCGTGCGGCAAATTTGTTGAAAGAAGAGTATCCATTATCAGAAAAGCATTTGACATCACTTCCCGGCAACAAATATCGTTTTCAAGGTATCATTTATAGTTTGCTCGGTGCCGCTCGCTTTATTCTGGGCTTGATGGATGAGATTGAGGTTATAGAGCCAGAAGAGTTGAAAGAATACATGAATGAAAAAATTCGAAAAAAATTTTTTTGATTGACGGAAATTGACAAATGAAGGTTGTATATTTGAAAAATCATTTTAAACAAAATGTCATTAAATGAGATTTAAATTGACGTTAGAAACTCAAGGGAAAGAAAATATCCTTCCAATTAATTATCAATATGAGGTAGCTAGTTGGATATATAAGGTATTGGATCAGGGTGATCCCGAATTTGCCCATTGGTTGCACAAGAATGGGTATCAATCGGGAAAACAGTATTTCAAATTTTTTACTTTCTCCCATTTGAATATTCCCCGAAAGATAAGAAAGGTTGATGGTGACAGGATACATATTCAGTCCGGTAAAATTAATATGACCATTTCATTTTTGCCTGAAAAAGCTTCGGAGAGTTTTATCATTGGGTTGTTTAAGAATACTGACGCGACAATTTCGGATGGTAAGTCATGGGCTAACTTTAAAGTGACACAGGTTGAGAAGCTAATGGAGCCGGAATTTGAAACAACAATGCGTTTAACTACTGCTTCACCCATTGTTATCAGCCAACCGGAGGATAAAAACGGTAAGTTGAATCATAAATATTTGTCGCCGGAAGATGAGGGTTTTGAAAAGTTGTTTCGTCAAAACCTGGTAAGGAAGTTCAATGCACGCGAAGGTGCTGCCACTTTAGAAACCGAACCGGAATTTAAATTCAGGTTGATAGGAGAACCCAGAAAAAAAGGAATCACTATAAAATCCAACACATCAAATCCCATAAAAGTCATAGGGTATCTGTTTGACTTTGAACTCACCGCCCCGAAAACCCTGGTAAAAACGGGATATTTCGGTGGTTTTGGTGATATGAATAGTCAGGGGTTTGGGTGTGGGGAGGTAAAGGAAAATCAAAAAAAATTAATATGAAAAAGGAAATAGATAAAATCGATTACAATTGGCTAACACAAGCAACTGGAGACCCTTTTGCAGATACTGGCGGCTTTGTTATAGAATATTTAATGGAGGAGAGATTTCCTGAAAAAGATATTAATGAATTAATAAAATACGTAATTCAAATATATGCAAATAATTGGAAAAAAAGCATCTATTCTTTTTTCCCAAATTCACCTATCATTAACGCAAGTTCTAAAAATCCCGAAAAAGAAGCATTTAAAAGGTATTTAGATATTATAAATGATAAAGGTTCATTATTTGATTATTGTAGAATTACTGGACAAAAAACAAATGTATTTAAAACCGGAAAAGATAAATTCATTCTTGCAGGGTCAGGTAGTTTTGCAAACTTTCATCATACATTTGACACAGGTATTCTATTGTCAAAAGAGATTATAATCCGACTATTATTTGTTCCATTAGGAGTAATAAAACTTGGTAAATATTTTGGTTTAATAAATAGTAGTAATACTGAGGTTTCTAAACATCTTGTCAGAAAAAACATATCCTATAATCTTCTCAATGTAGCGTCAGGAGTTTCAGAGGGAGTATTTGAAAGTGAATTTAAAAGTACTACTAATGCTCTTTTTGATTATGCAGATATCGCTTTAAATGAATTAGAATTCGTCAAAGAGGGGAAGAAAAATATTGCATTAACGCTATATCATTTTACAAACTATAATCAAGGGCCTGATTTAGACTTTTATTTGTTTCCTTCAACACTTTTTGAGTTTTATAGTTATTGTAATATTAAGTATAGGGATGATTGGCTAAATTTTGTAAGATCACATTACTACAGTTCTAAAAATAAGGGAGCAACCTACAATTCTTTATCAGGAAAAGTAGAATTAGAGAAAAAAAATAAAAAAGAAATTTATGAAATTGATGAAGTAAAAACATGGACTAATTGGGTTTACCAAAAATTGTTAGAAGACAGAAGCATAATTCCGGAATTTTTAAAATGGTCACAAAATGGCAATAAGTTAAATATTGATATTATAATCGTTTATATAAAAAATATAAGAAATATGGAAAAACAAACAGTTATAAAAATCTTAGAGATTGCCGATTATATAATTGGCGATAGAAGTGAAGATGAAATAAAGAAATTGATAACTAAATTAAATGGCTCCAGTCATGCCCATGATTTAAGAAGATTTCTTTTAAGTTTAGTTGCTGAAAACTATAATAAAGGGAATGAGAAACCACTTATTTCAATAGAAGATTATGCAAATTATTTATTTGCTGAAGGAAGTAATGCTAAAGAAGTTAGAGACGTATTACTTATTGCTATATATCAGAAGCTTCATGAATTTAATGTTAAGGTTGATACAACAATAGAACAAAATAATAATTAAAAAATAATAATTATGGAAAATTTAAAAGCACAAGGATTTGTCCTTTTGGACGTAGATGTAGTTGCATTGAATAATGCAGGAAAAAACACAAGTAGTAATTTTGAAAATGCAGTTGCAACAAAACAAATTAGAAAAAATGGCAGGACATATGTTTATGTTTCTGGACAAGCATGGCGTTATTGGTGGAGAGACACTTTGCAAAAAAACTATGATTGGGAATTATCTCCTGTAATTCGTGAACAAAAAATAGCATATACTGAAGCCAATCCAATCAAGTATCCTGATGATGATATTTTTGGTTACATGAGAGCAGCAAAAGATGTTGAATTGGATAAAGATGGACAGCCGCTAAAGGACAATAAAGGAAAAGAGAGAACAAAGAACGTTACTGTAACAAGAATATCACCTTTAAAAAACTCTGCAATAATCTCAGTTGCATCTATAAAACCTGAAGAAAATTGGTCAAGTATGGCTCGACAGGAAGGTGATTCTGTGCCCTATGGCAAGCAAGAATATAGTGCTATTATGAAAGGTATGTTCAGCCTTGACCTAAAACAGGTAGGTGTTTTCTCAAATTATAACAAAACAGGTTATGTTAACCTTTCTGATATATTAAGAAAGGAAGCACTTGAAAATGGTGCGCAAGAAATTGATGATGACTATATGAAAGATGCACAAGGTAATCCACTTAAATTAGTTCAACTGGATAAAAATATAAGAATTAATCGGGCAACAGATACTTTAAAAGCTCTGAAAAACATATCTGGTGGAGCTATGCAAACAAGTAATTTAGGCGATGTTACTCCTAAATTTATTATCCTTGCTACCACGAAAACAGGGAATCATCCTTTTTCACATGTTGCATCAAATTATAGTGGAAGTGGGGAGTATTATGCCCAACTCAACGTTGAAGGTTTACGGGAAATCATTGAAGATTACAAACAGGATTTTAAAGGAAAGCTCTATATTGGTAAAAGAAAGGGTTTTTTAGACGACAAGGAAGCTGAGCTTAACAAATTAGCTGATGATTACAAAGATCTTGTTGAATTTACTACTGTTAATGGTGCAATTGATAATTATGTAAAACAAATTGAATCTCAAATAAAATAATCCTATGAAAGCTTACCGTATTAAAATCCATTCGTGGACGTCAAGTTTTAGATATCCTAATTTAATTTCTGGATATCAACCTACACTGGATGTTCCGCCTATCAGTACGGTGTTAGGATTGATAAATGCTGCTGCGGGTAAATACATAGATTATCAAAACTTAAGAATTGGATATTATTTTGAGTATGATGCTAAAACTACAGATCTAGAGACTATTTATCAAATTGAATTACTTAGTAAAAAGAATCATTCTTACCCGTCTACACAAACGAAATCAAATGTTATGAAGCGGGAGTTTTTATTCAATTGTAATTTGTATATCTATGTTGAAGATTCTGAATTAGCCAATTATTTCAAGAAGCCATATTATCCAATTCTTCTTGGTAGAAGTAGCGACCTTGCATCAATTGACTCCGTTGATGAGGTTGAACTTAACAGAACCGAGAGTTCAAATAATCTAAAAGGTCAAATAATACCATTTACGGGTTATAATCTTCCTGGTGTTATTCAGGCCTTACCAAAATATTTCACGAATTCCGTTCCGAGAAATAATATTGGGACGGAACCATTTTCGGTGATTTCCTGTAAAGCAAAGAAAGCTAATTTTAACATTAATGCTTACACTGATAAGATAGAGGATAAAGAAATAGATATCTTTTTTCATGAAATCAATTTCAATTAAAAGAAAGCCTACTGGTCTATTATAGTAGGCCTTTAATAATTATGAAGATACTGGCAAAGTCAAACCCAAAAGTAACATTGAAAGAGCATATAGATGATGCCCTTCAAATTATTCCAGAATTAAGACATGCCTTTGAGAGAATTGATGAGTTGGTCAATGCGAAGGAATTCTGGGAACTACTTAAATATTGTATTATATTTCATGATATTGGAAAGGCTCATAAGGATTTTCAAAAACTTTTAAGAAATGATATCAACGATTGGAATAATCAGCGTCATGAGCTTTTTTCATTGCCTTTTATTTGGATGCAGGATCTTCCAAAAAAAGACTATATTTATTATACAGTTGCTGGACATCACAAAGATATTGACACCTTATGGCAAAAAATGAGAGAATATGAAAATAAAGAATCTGATGAATTTGATTTAGACCTGGATTTAACTACAACTGAGAATTTATCATTCGAAGAGGCCTTCAGTAAAAATATTCCAGTGAGTCAAGTAAATACTCTTTTATCTTCTTATTCAATAGGCAATAAAACTTTGATTAATCATGATCCTTCAGAACGCCTCGCTTCTTATAAAAGAAATGGATTAAATGAGAAAATTGATTATTTTGAGCTAATGTTGCTCTCAGGAGCGTTTAAACAATGTGACCATCTTGCTTCTGCTGGAATAAATAAATTGAAGCGTATTGAGGTAAATGACTTCGATTATCTAGATGAATTTCAATTTTATAACCATCAAAAAGAAGCTAGAGAAACGATAGGAAATGCAATTTTAACTGCCCCAACAGGTGCAGGTAAAACTGAGACAGCTTTATTATGGTTAAGAAATCAAATTAGAAATAAAGGAAATGCCAGAATTTTTTACATCTTACCTTATACAGCTTCGATTAATGCAATGTATGGAAGGTTAGATGAAAAAATACCTGACAAAATTGGTATTTTGCATGGTAAGGTATCTTCATTTATAGATAATAAGTTTGAAGACGATGATCTTGTTAATGAGCAAAGATTTAAGGAGCTAAAAGAACAGTTTAAGACTTTAGAGATACCATTTAAAGTGACTACTCCTTTTCAATTATTGAAAAATCTATTTGGTTTAAAGGGTTTTGATAAAGGTATTTTTGAATGGGTTGGCGGATATTTTGTTTTCGATGAGATTCATGCATATAATCCGAATGTGTTTGCACAAATAATTGTGTTATTGGAATATGCTACTAAATTTCTTAATTCCAGCACTTTTATAATGACCGCTACTTTACCTGGTTTTTTAAAGAAAGAATTAAAACAAGCTATAGGAAATAATAATACAATTAACGCTAGCACAAAATTATACGAAAAATTTAACCGCCACAGAATACTCACTAAACCGGGGAAGTTAAGTGACAATATAAATGTTATTCAAGCTGATATTGATAAAGGTTCTAAAGTTCTTGTGGTTTGTAATACAGTAAAACAAGCCCAGGAAGCTTATAATAAATTAAACAGCAATAGTAAAATATTACTTCATAGCTCTTTTAACAATTCCGATCGAATGCAAATAGAAAAAGAATTGATTAAAGATAATAAAAAGGTGCTTGTCGGAACTCAAGCAATCGAAGTGAGTCTTGATATTGATTTTGATGTAATTTATACAGAACTGGCTCCTTTTGACGCATTAATACAAAGATTTGGCAGGGTGAATAGAAAAATGACAAAAGGGCTAAGTGCATGCATTGTTTTCGAAGATAGGAATGAATCAGATAAATATATTTATCAAAACGAGGAAATTGTTCAAAGAACATTAGATGTTATAAAAAATATTGAAATAAAACATAATGGCATATTGAAAGAAATAGAATTGCAGAAGCTTATAGATACAGTTTATCCAGAATGGCAGGAGTCAGAATATTTGGAATTTATAAAAACCAAGGAACTCTTACAGTATTATATAGAAAATGAACTAAAACCTTTTGTACATAGCAAGAATCAAGAAGAAGATTTTTATAATCAATTTGATGGAATTAAGGTTCTTCCGGCTGAGCTGTTTGAAAAATATCAAGAATTAATTGAAGCTAATAAGTTCATTAAAGCTGAAAACCTTAAAGTACAAATACGAGAAAGAAAGTTTTATGGCTTACTATATAATGAATCTATCAAACAAGAACATGCCATCTTTGAATTGAATAATTCAAAAAGATTAAAAAATCAAAAATTATGGGTTATTGAAAAAAAATATGATAAAGAGTTAGGTCTATTGATGGATTATGATAAAAGTATGGATATTGAAGGAAATCAATGTTTATAAAAAATGAATATTATCATTTTACCTTTCATTGTTCAATTTCCCCATTTCCACTATGGTAAACCACAACGAAAGCTAAAAGCAAAAAAACATTAAACAGATATAGCGATGTCAATCAGAAAGGCAAATCATTTTACTTGTAAAAATGTGATTGCCGGCTTTATGGCTCTCGATGGTAGTATAGCTTCCACGATCTTATGAAAGGAGATTGAAAAGAGATTGATGGAAGATTTAGTAAAAGGTCAGAAGAAATAAAAATCAATATAAATCAACAATTTGCAAATTGTGTTTTGTTGTGTTATCTTTACAGTCTATTTTATAGGAAAATAATTATTAATATCTTGATAATCAGTTATTAACAGTTGTGTTAGGACAAAACGAAGATGCAAACATCTCACAACAAAACACAATAAATAAATATATTATGAAAAATCATACTGTAAAAATATTGGAATATTTAGACGACCATGGATTGGATATATTTACTAAGGACCAGGTACTTTCGATTACGACAATTCCACAAAGTAGCATTATGCGTGGGGTAAAGGAATTGATTGATCTTGGGTATTTAAAGGTTATAGAAAAAGGGAAATATTGCCGGCACAATTTTGCCGATGAATTTGTTATAGGAACATTCTTGGTGAAAAAGGGAGCAATTGCTTACTGGAGCGCCATGAACTATCATGGTTTAACAGAGCAAATACCGAATACGGTTTTTGTGCAAACGAATCAATGGAAGATAGATAAAAAGATTTTTGGTGTTCACTACAAATTTATTCAGGTCAGTGAATATAAACTGATGGGTTACCAAGAAAAAGGATATGGTAATTCCCGTTTTAGCATTACTGATGTGGAAAAAACTTTGGTTGATTCTTTTGACAGGCCAGAAAATTCGGGGGGCTATCCGGAAATCATCAAGGCTTTTAATAAGGCTCAGATAAAACCACTTAAGCTTAAGCGATATTGTAAAGCCTTCAACAAAATAGCTATTACGAAACGCCTTGCTTATTTAACGGAGTTGTTCGGCAAAACCGGGATGGATGATTTTATTGATTATGCACTCTCCGTCAGAAACAACAACTACGATCCTTTTTGGCATTATCAGGAATCAAAAGGAAAAATAAATGAGCGTTGGCGCCTCATTTTGAATATTGATGAAAAGGAAATTTTGAATATGAGATATTAATAACATGATCACTCAAAAGGAAATTATAAAAGCGTCTGAATATCATGATGTCCCGAAATCTACGATAGATAAAGATTGGGTGCTGGGGCATTTACTTAATGCTTTATTTTCATTCGATGATATCAGGTATCAATTTGTTTTTAAGGGAGGTACGTGCCTGAGAAAGGTTTATTTTGATGATTACCGCTTTTCGGAAGATTTGGATTTTACTTTGAAAGACAGAACGTTTATTATTGATGAAAAGCTTATAAAACGTTCAATAAAGCATGCAGAATCGCTTAGTGATGCACGTTTTTCATTGGACTACATAAAGCTCACCCAGTCTGAGAATGAAGGTCAGGGATATGAAATCAAAATCAAGTTTTGGGGTGCTGATCATAACCCCAGACAAAGACCATTGTTGCCCAGCCGGTGGCATACTTCAGTGAAACTGGATATAAGTTTTTCAGAAAGATTATTATTACCTCATGTAACAAGGGAACTATTTCACCCATATTCTGATAAAGAAAAAATTATTGAAAATGTATCAGCGTACAAACTGGAAGAAATTGCAGCGGAAAAGTTACGGTCGTTGATTCAGAGAAATCGCCCCAGAGATATATACGATAGCTGGCATTTGTTAAATCAAGAGGATGAAATAGATTTAGATCTTGTTAAGGAAATTCTGTTTATCAAAAGTTTGGATAAAGGCATTCAAGTCAATAATGCTAATCAATTTGTCAATGACAGGAAACGCGAAATAAACCGGCGAGCATGGAAAAGTAGTTTGAGTCATCAAATACCGGCTTCTAAGTTGCCCGAATTTGATGATGTTTATAATCAGCTGGAGGAATTTATTATAAAACTTATGGATGATTTATCGTGAATAAAAATAACAAACCATGCAAATCACAGGCACACATTTTAACTATTATCTTATTTGTCATCGAAAGTTGTGGTTGTTTGCTAACGGCATTCATATGGAGCAAACCAGTGAAACTGTGCAGGAGGGCAAGCTTATTCACCAATCAGCCTATGCAGACCGGGCTTCGAGGTATAAAGAAATTGAGTTAGAAGGTATAAAGATAGATTATTTTGATCCGAAAAATAGTACTGTGCATGAGATAAAGCGTGGAAAGTCTGTCGAACAAGCTCATGTTTGGCAACTTAAATATTATTTGTATAAATTATTAAAATCAGGTATAGAAGCATCCGGTGTGCTTGAATATCCGAAATTACGCAAAACAGACCAGGTTTTTTTGAAAGATGAAGACAAGGATAAAATAGCAAAAATGGAACAGGATATCAGTAATATTTTGGAACAGAAAGAGACTCCGCCACGATTGAAAAACCCGTCATTTTGTAAAAAATGTGCTTATTATGATTTTTGCTGGGTGGAGGAGATGGATAATTGATAACCGGTTTCTTAGTCGCTTAATTACCTGTAAATTTACATGTTATGAAGTTTTTGATCATCAATATAAATAAATTTTTATGAAGAAAACTTATTATTTGTTCAATCCCGGCAGGCTTTCAAGGCGTGATAATACATTAAAATTTATACCTGTGGATGAGGAAGGGAATGAGCAGGATCCGAGGTTTATACCTGTGGAAGGAATTGAGGATCTCTATATTTTCGGAAATTTGGATTCAAATTCATCTATGTATAATTTTTTAGGTAAAAGTGGTATTGCTGCACATTTTTTTGATTATTACGAGAATTATACGGGGTCCTATATGCCGAGAGACAATTTATTAAGCGGAAAAGTACTTCTGGCACAATCGCGTTTTCATGAGAACAAAAAGAAGCGACAATATATTGCATCTCAGTTTGTAGAAGCAGGTAGTTTTAATATTTTGAAAAATTTAAAATATTACAATGCCCGTGATCGTGTACTTGATGATGTGATCACTGATATTACTACATATCGGGAAGGAATTGGCTCATCCGTAGCTATTGATGAGTTGATGGGGATTGAAGGGAATATTCGTCATCGTTATTATGAAGGTTTTGAAGAGATCATAAATGATTTTGAAATGGATGGTCGTAGCAAGCAACCGCCACATAATGAATTAAATGCATTGATATCGTTTGGAAATATGATGTGCTACAGTCAGTGTTTACGAGCGATTCATCAAACACAGCTCAACCCTGTTATTAGTTTTTTACATGCTCCGGGATACCGGCGTTATAGTTTGGCATTGGATTTGGCTGAAATTTTCAAACCTGTTATCGTTGACCGGGTTATTTTTAAAGTTTTAAATAAGCGGGAAATACAGCATTCCGACTTTGACCATAAGTTAAACAAGATCATGTTGAAAGATGCGGGTAAAAAGAAATTTGTCCGTGCATTTGAGCAAAAGCTTCAGGAAACTATTCAGCATAAAGCTTTGAAAAGAAAAGTCAGCTACAAACACTTGATCCGGCTTGAATGCTATAAGTTGGTAAAACATTTGATGAGAATTGAAGAATATAAAGGTTTTAAAATGTGGTGGTAATTAGAGGTTAATGTTTTTAAACCCCTTAACCTTAACAAATCAACGAATTAACAATTAATAATTTAAAATAATATTGTTTTGTTATGTATGTAATTTTAGTGTATGATATTAATGAGAAAAGAGTAGGCAAAATGCTAAAATTGTGCCGTCAGTATTTGACCTGGATACAGAATTCTGTGTTTGAAGGTGAAATTACAGAAGTGAAGTTAAATGAATTAATAACACGTGCCAAAAAATTTTTGGATTTTGAAACCGACAGTATTATAGTATTTAAGTCGAGGCAACAGAAGTGGCTGGAAAAGAGCATATATGGTTCTGAAAAAGGGGAAACGGATGTATTTTTATGATTGTCGGTGTTTTTTTATTATCTTTGATAATTAAATGTTGGTTTTTTTACAAAAACAAAAAGTTCTTTGACATCTTGATATTCAATATATTATAAAATTAGTCGGTCCCCGGTAAAAATCGGGTTATTAAAGGTTGACAAATTTTATTATCTTTGCAGATGAGCAGAATTCATGCAAAACCCGCATAAAGCGGGGATTTTTTATAGCAATTATAACGACTTTAAATCGCACCATAATGGAATTGAAATAGTTAAATAATGATACTTTGGCTAAGATTGAGACCTCTTTAAATCGCACCATAATGGAATTGAAATCAGCTTATCAATGATACATTCATTACACAGTATCGTATCTTTAAATCGCACCATAATGGAATTGAAATTGGCTTGACGCATCACTGTAAGTTGTTGACGTGCGTTCTTTAAATCGCACCATAATGGAATTGAAATCTCTATTGTCTTTAATAGGCTGCATTATCATTAAGCCCTTTAGATCGCACCATAATGTAATTGAAATTTGGATGTATAAGGTTTCCCTTATACTCTTCAAATCCCTTTAAATCGCACCATAATGGAATTGAAATGAAGGAAAAGCCGTTCACGGTATATTTGCTGATTCACTTTAAATCGCACCATAATGGAATTGAAATAAAATAACAGTAGAACAACGATGTGAACTTATGCAACTTTAAATCGCACCATAATGGAATTGAAATCTACCTACCAAGACTTATTGAAATGAAACGAGTATTACTTTAAATCGCACCATAATGGAATTGAAATTAATGTACAATAACTTCACCGTCTATCGTGCTTGCTTTAAATCGCACCATAATGGAATTGAAATTTAATACTGTTTGTGATGAGAAAGGGGAAATGTTATTCTTTAAATCGCACCATAATGGAATTGAAATATTTTAACATAACCCCCAACTATACTTCCAATACCCTTTAAATCGCACCATAATGGAATTGAAATATAATATTTGGAGTGGCAAGACAAGACCATACTACTTTAAATCGCACCATAATGGAATTGAAATATATAAGGGTAATCTGAAATAATATCATATTTTCTGCTTTAAATCGCACCATAATGGAATTGAAATACCTGTTAACTCATCCCAATAATTAATAATTGTTCTAACTTTAAATCGCACCATAATGGAATTGAAATAAAAAACAGTTTTTAACGGCAATGCAAAAGCCGATTAACTTTAAATCGCACCATAATGGAATTGAAATGAAATAGAGCAAATAGAAATCCTCAAATATGTAGCCTTTAAATCGCACCATAATGGAATTGAAATTAAGGTAAATCTGCCAAAATCAATTGAACCGATTTATCTTTAAATCGCACCATAATGGAATTGAAATACAATATAGCCACCTTCACCCCTGGTTTCAATTACCTTTAAATCGCACCATAATGGAATTGAAATATGTTTGAGAACTGGGATGATAACTTTGATGACATTACTTTAAATCGCACCATAATGGAATTGAAATAATAATATCCGCATCTTGTTTAATTTCTACAAAATGCTTTAAATCGCACCATAATGGAATTGAAATAGAAGTAAGCAAAGATTTAGACCAGGAATTAGCTTTCTTTAAATCGCACCATAATGGAATTGAAATATTTAAGCGGAATAAAATTAAGTATCGGGCAAGCTAACTTTAAATCGCACCATAATGGAATTGAAATAAATGAATAAGTTTATCTAAAAACTTGCTTATATACTTTAAATCGCACCATAATGGAATTGAAATACGAGAAATGAAAAGCTAATATCAACTGCAAATGGACTTTAAATCGCACCATAATGGAATTGAAATCAATTTTGTATCCGGACAAAAAGTACAAACCAAATTCTTTAAATCGCACCATAATGGAATTGAAATATCTTCATGAATTACAAATGCTGTGAATGCGTAATCCTTTAAATCGCACCATAATGGAATTGAAATATTTGTCAATAATTGGCAACGCAACGCTATTCACTTCTTTAAATCGCACCATAATGGAATTGAAATAAGATAAACCTATTCATAACATTTAAACAGGCGTGAACTTTAAATCGCACCATAATGGAATTGAAATACTGTTGTTAAAAAAACAGTAAGCATTTCGGGGTTCTTTAAATCGCACCATAATGGAATTGAAATAAGAAACATGAGAGCAGAAACAGGCAACGCACGTCAACTTTAAATCGCACCATAATGGAATTGAAATATAGTTAATAATATATACTGTTTATTGAACAACTACACTTTAAATCGCACCATAATGGAATTGAAATAGCAAATTATCATTATCGGTAAGTTCATTTACATCCTTTAAATCGCACCATAATGGAATTGAAATACAATAAATCCATCAACATTCTCAAAACTCAATTCTTTAAATCGCACCATAATGGAATTGAAATCTCTAAACTCAATAAATCTTAATAAGTCTTTTTTCACTTTAAATCGCACCATAATGGAATTGAAATTTCTGACAATATCATTTCTGCATTTTGCTTCCCTGCTTTAAATCGCACCATAATGGAATTGAAATCCTGCAACACGAAATAATAATCAGAAGGAACACATAATATAATAGCATTACTTGCATTATTTTATCAAACAGATCAACCCCAGTTTGTTTGCATAGAAGAACCTGAAACAGGGCTAAACCCAGCTGTTTTAAGCGAGCTTATCCCATTTTTTCGAAAAATGACTAAAAAATACAGTCATCATATTTGGATTACAACACACTCGGCTTCTTTGGTATCAGAACTTACAGAAAAAGAATTAATCATTGTCAACAAAAAGAAAGGAACAACACAAACCAATCAATGCAAAGAAGGAGATTTTGAAAAAATGCAACCTGACGAAGCATGGATGAGCAATATGCTTAAAGGGGGGGATTCCCATGGTAAAGGTTGGTTTTATAGTTGAAGGCACTGCGGACTTCATAATTTTAAAATCTGACAAGTTTCAAAATCTACTTAAATATGAACTTGAAATTGAGACCGATGAGTCATTGATAAAAATTGCACGCAGTCGTTCAAGATTAAAAAAGAATTTTGAGTCACTCGTTAAAAACTTGCAAAAACAAAATACAGATTATATTTTTACACTTGTAGATCAGGATGATAAAGAGAAACAAAAAAAGAATAAAGGATACAGTCTTCCTGATTGTCCAATTTTTGTTGTCAACGAAATACAATATTTTCAAAATAACAAGAATTATATTTTCCAAGAAAATTCATTTGTAATAATGACCAGAGAAATGGAAGCATGGTTTTTGGTAGATAACAATCTAAATTTAAACTATGATGGTAATCCTGAAGAAATTCTTAATCCATCTGTTATCGTAGGTAAGCAGTTAGATACATCAAGTCATGTAAAAATTGCAAATAAGCTTAAAGATAGATTTTCATTAGTTAGAGCCTCTGAGAATTCAAGAAGTGCAAAAAGATTTATTGACAGACTAAAAGAAATTGCAAATAAGAATTAATACTAATTATGCCAGCCCTTCAATTCATACAAATTGCCAAGTACGTCGAAAGGCCTACCGCTTAACCAAAACTTGTTAAAGAGTATAGCTACCTTAATACAAAAACAGAAAAAGTGGTAGAAAATTGAAAGAAAAATGATTGAAAATATAACCGGTTTTGTTATATTTTGCAAAATTCTGCTTTATATGTTAAAAAAATTATTATATTTGCATTAGGTTCAAAAGAACTTAGTGTCGGCTTGCGAGCCGATGCCCACCTCTGCCAATCAGTACAAAGTATTGATTGGCAGTTGTAATATATAGGCTTTTAAGAAACTTCATACCAATAAAACCGGACTGTTTATAATTCCATTTATTTGGCTTATCATTAAGTTGGATTAAAAAAGAAAAATTTTTATATGCAATTAAAAAATATTAGTACATGTGTTTTATTATAAATAATTAAAATACATTTAAAAACCACAAAAAAGTAAACAATATATTCTGTCGTTAGATATATATTTTAGCAAAAATCGGCAGAATGATAAAATAAATCACGAGCCACAATGACAAAAAACAGAAGAGAAAAGCATTCTCTTTGCATTTATGATAAATAAAGTTTTAAAAATGCTGAAGTATTTAGATGACCATGGATTGGGTATGTTTGCCAGAAATCAGGTGCTTCCGATTAAGTCAATCCCGCAAAGCAGCATTATGCGTGGGGTAAAGGAATTGACTGACCTTGGGTATTTGGCGTTAAGATATTAGAATCGGGTGCGGTAGCCTTTAAATCGCACCATAATGGAATTGAAATGATACTAAAATATGAAAATGTGGGTTATAATCATCACTCTTTGTGGCATAAATTAACTTTACAACTGTAACCGGAAAATAAATATCAAATTATACCCCTCGTATGTTTACATGAAACTTTTTTGCAAATAAAAAAGAACAAAAAGTGACTTAGAGAAACGTAAAAAAATGTTATATTTGCAAACCAAATATTAAGGCTCCGTAGCTTAACTGAATAGAGCACCTGACTACGGATCAGGAGGTTCCAGGTTTGAATCCTGGCGGAGTCACTAAGATTAACAGCCACTTGCGAATTTTTTGCAAGTGGTTTTTTTGTGAGCTTTTTAGGACCATACAGGCACTGTTATTAACACATCCTTAAACCAAAATTTAAATAAAATATAATAGTGAATATCCAACAATAGTCACAAATCCTAAAATAAGTCCAAGTCTTGCTAAAACAGCACCCTTATAAATATTAGGTTTTTCATTAATGGTTGATAATGCTATTGCACTGAATATTAAAGCAGAAGTGCCAAAAATATAAGCTGCAATTAAAATATAGTTGGCAATTAATATTCCCAAAATGCCTGATGAAAAACTAATAATAGAACCCCAGTGAACTCTTCTTGACTGATTTACATTGGCTATTTCTTTTATGTATTTACTATCGGATTTATAATTGTTAAAAAAAAGCTCTGTTAAAGATAAAGAGGTTGATGGCTTAATTCCAATATGACTATTTATTTTATCAGTATTAAAAGTTTGTACAGCCCAAGTAAAATTATGTAAAAATTTACCGCAACCGGTAGAAGTAATTAGTTCTTCTTCAAAAAAGCTTGGGGTTTTGGTGGCATTTAACTTTTCGGTAATAATTATATCTTTTGTTAAACTTACACTTTCTATATCTTTGTTTTTAATTATCAAATCTTGAGGTTTATTACTTACGCATATCCTTTTAGGATGATAGTTAACTCTTTCAACATGATAACCCGGAAGGTGTAATCTTTTTTCAACAGAGCAGGAAGATATTAAAAATGTTCCAACTATTGTTATTAAGCAAAAAAGTATCTTTTTCATAATAAATAAAGTTTAATTACTAATAAATTAAATATAAGACAAAAATTGCTAATCAAATAAATGAGATTAAAAAAACATTTAATTCTTTAACAAATTTACACAATTTTTGCTTCATTTCAAAAATGATGTACTGTCTAAAAACACTAAAGTGTAAATAAAAAAAATGCTTTTTACTCTTTAGTAAAATGAAAGAAATGACCAAAAAATACTTGTAACGGAATTATATTTGCTGCAAATAAAAACAGAGATGTTATTATAATGAAAAGAATACGTTATAAAACAATTTTGGGAGGTAGAGTTTTGGCTAAAATGTATTGGTTTTAAATAGGTTATATTAATCTTAAGTCAATTAATAAAAAAAGCAGCAATTAGATTTGTTAAAACTCTAATTGCTGCTTATTACAGAATTTTTATAAAATCTTTAGTTTAATATAACTCTTCTGCTTCTTCCATTTCTTCCTCCTCAGGTTCTTCTTCTATTGGCTCATCATAAGGAAGACCCTCATCAATAGGTTCCTCAGGAGGCAATTCTCTCTCAATCGGTTCCTCAGTAGGAATTTGCTCAGGATGCTCATCTGCCGGAGGCTGAACCGGAGGTTGTTCCGGTGGTCTCTGGTCATTACATGAAACTAAAATCCCTAGAAAGAACATTGCTCCTAAAACTAAAGACATTCTCTTTTTTGACTCTTTTTTTAACATATACATATTTTTTTATAGTTAATAATTAATTGATTTATTAATGTAGGTGTTCATTTACCTTTTGTTGTAACTCAGGATCTTGTCTGTATGCATTCATTATTTGATGATACTTTTCATAATCCAGTCCGGCTTCTTCTATTTCTTCTCTTATCTTTCCATCCGTTTCGGCTTGAATTTGGTTTACTTTTTGAAAAGCATTTTCAAATTTAGCTTGTTTCTCAGGATTTACATCAACATCCGGGTTTTGCATTTTTTGATGAGTTTGGTTAAACTCTTGCATTGTCATCCCTTCTGCTTCAATAGCGTCTTGTATTTTTTGATGAGAGTCTTGCTGTACTTCTTCTGCTGCTTTAACAGCACTAGCAAACATTCTAATCTCATCATCTGTAAATTCATGAGTCATTTGTTGTTGCTGATGATGTTGCTGCTGCTGCCTGTGCTCTTGTGTAAATACATTAACTGAAAAAACGCAAAATAAAAATGAAAATAAAAATAATGATGTTAGTAGTTTCTGAATCTTTTTTCTTGTGTAAAACATAGTAAATTAAATTTTTTATTTAACAATTAATTTTTTTCAAAGTAAAAAAATATTATTTGCTTATCCAAATATGGGTTTTAATGTTATTTTATTTTAAAACAATAGGGTGGCTTCGGAAGCAAGCACGAGTTAGTGCAATTATGGCTTATTTAAAACACATTTAACAAATATTACCTGATATTTTTAACAATTTTTATTAAATAATTGATTTAAAGCGTTTAACTTGAACATCTTTCAAAAAAATATTTTTAATAATTTTTTGTCAGTAAAAATTTTTATGTAAGTTTGCTTGAGTAATTTAAAAACTGTAAAATCCATAAAAATAATGTTTCTTTAAATGAATATTAAGTCAAATACCCAATTAAAATTAGCCTTTGAATTTGTTGAGAATACAGGTGAAAATATATTTTTAACAGGTAAAGCAGGTACAGGTAAAACTACTTTTTTACATAGTATAAAAAGCAAATCTTTTAAGCGCTCAATTGTTGTTGCCCCCACAGGGGTTGCTGCAATAAATGCCGGAGGTGTTACAATACACTCTTTTTTTCAGCTTCCTTTTGGTCCGCAACCTCCAAACAGTAACTCAAATAATGTTAGTGAAAGCTATCAAAAATTCAATAAAAAAAAGATTGATATTATCAGAAGTCTTGATTTGCTTATTATTGATGAGATAAGCATGGTGCGTGCCGACTTGCTTGATAGTATAGATAGAGTTCTTAGACGTTACAAAAACAGGCATGTCCCTTTTGGAGGTGTTCAATTGCTCATGATTGGCGACTTGCAACAACTTGCTCCTGTTGTTAAAGACGATGAATGGAAACTGCTCAAAGAGCACTATATAACTCCATTTTTCTTTAGTAGCAATGCATTACAGCAAACAAAATACATCTCCATAGAATTGCAACATATTTACAGGCAAGATGATAAACGGTTTATAGAATTATTAGGGAAAATACGTGAAAATAACCTCGATGAAAATACTGTCAAAGCATTAAATAAAAGGTTTATTCCCGGGTTTTCAAATACAAATAAACAAGAAGGATATATTACTCTTACTACTCATAATTACCAATCGAACCAAATTAATCAAAAAAGATTGAACAGCTTGAATGGAAAATCTTATAACTACAAAGCTGAAGTTGAAGGGGAGTTCCCGGAAAATATTTATCCTACAGAATATGATTTATTATTAAAGATTGGTGCACAAGTAATGTTTGTAAAAAATGACCTTTCGCAGGATAAACTTTTTTACAATGGGAAAATAGGAATCGTTGAACATATTGAAGATGACGTTGTTTATGTAAAATCTAAAGAGGATAATTTTCCAATAGCTGTTTCGCCATTGACTTGGGAAAATACCAGATATACTCTTAATGACGCAACTAAAGAAATCAAAGAGAAAGTTATCGGAACTTTTACTCAATACCCTCTAAAACTTGCATGGGCAATAACTATCCATAAAAGCCAGGGTTTAACATTTGAAAAAGCAATTGTTGATGCTGAGGAAGCTTTTGCTCATGGGCAGGTGTATGTAGCTTTAAGTCGCTGCAAATCAATGGAAGGGTTGGTGCTTAATTCAAAAATCTCAGGCAAATCAATTAAAGGAGATAGCTCTGTGAAAATGTTCACAAACAAGATAAAAGAAAATACACCGGACAGCGATACGCTTTATAAATATAGATTGAAATATCATTACGATCTTATTTGTGAACTATTTGATTTTACCATTTTACATAAGCAAATCAGATATTTTATAAAATTGTTAAGAGAAAATCAAAGCACTGTTGATAAGGGATTGCCGGAAAAATTTTTCAACTTGGAAAGTTTGTTTGAAAAAGAAATAGTTGCAGTAGCTAAAAATTTTTTAAAAGAAATTGACAGGCATGTTAGAGAATATAATGAAGTTGAGAAAAACATGCAATTGCAGGATAGGATTAAAAAAGGATGTGGTTATTTCATTTCTAAGATAAATTCAAATATTGAAAGTGTGTTGAACAAAACAAGCATTGAAACTGATAATAAGCAGGTCGAGAAGAAGCTTAATGATTTTATAAAGCAAATTTTTCATCAGTTAAATATAAAGAAAGCATGTCTTGATAGTTGTAAAGAAGGCTTTTTAGCAAACAGCTATATTGAAGCACGTGCTAAAGCTTCTATAGAAAGTGTTAGTAAAACAAAAAAATCTAAAAAAGCTGAAGTCTCGGAATCTTCAAATCATCCGGAATTGTTAAAACAATTAAAGCAATGGAGAGATAAGATTGCAGAAGATGAAAATATTCCTCTTTATATGATATTACCTAGAAAGAGCATGATTTCTATAACAAATGAACTTCCGGGGTCTTTGAAAGCTCTTGTTAGCATTTTTGGTTTTGGGAAGAAAAAAGCAGAAAAATTTGGAGAAGATATAATAAAAATTGTTAACGAATATTGTCGCCAAAATGAATTAACTCCAATGATGGAACCTTTAAAGCCGGAAAAATCAGATAAAAATACCGGTAAAAGAAAAGGTGAAAAATCATCAAAACAAGTTAGTTGCGACCTTTTTAAAGCAGGGTTTTCAGTAGATGATATTGCTAAAGAAAGAAATCTGGCTAAAAGCACAGTATCAGGTCATTTGTCTTATTTTGTTGGCACAGGAGATATTTCAGTGGAAAATCTGGTTAGTAAAGATAAAATAGAATTAATTACTGAGTACTTTACCAGTGTTGATGATTATCGTTTAGGTCCTGCAAAAGAAGTCCTTGGAGATAACGTTACTTTTGATGAATTAAGGTTTGTGTTTAAGCATCTTGAAGGTAAAGGAGTTATTAAACATAATATGTGAATTGTTTATTAATAACATTTTTTTTGTATTTTATCTGAACAATTTTTTTTAATTTCGCAAGATTAAAAAAACTTGAAAATTTATATTTTTTAAGAGTAACCTAACAATATTCTTACTTAAAAAAATAGTCCTAAACATAAATTATAAAGATAAAATGCAAAATAAACTTCAGGAACTTACCAAAAAATTATATCAAGAAGGTATTGATAAAGCAAATGAGGAAGCTGAAAAAATTATAAAGGACGCTAAAAAAGAAGCAGATGATATAATCTCAAATGCTAAAAAAGAAGCTGAAAAGATTGTTAATGAAACTAAAAAAGAGGCAGAGGATACTAAAAATAACTCACTTAATGAATTAAAACTTGCTTCAAAGCAAATTATATCTGACCTGAAACAGAAAATAACTAATCTTGTTGAAACTAAAACGGTTAAGCCGGAGACGAAAGAGGCTTTCGAAGATAAAGATTTTGTCAAAGAATTAATTATGACAATTGTTAAAAACTGGGATCCAGAAAATGAATCTCAAGTTGACCTGAAAGTAGTATTGCCTAAGAACCAACAAAAGGATTTTGAAAAGTACTTTAAAGGAAAAGCAAAAAAACAAATTGATAAAGGAATAGAAATTGATTTTGCAGATAATGTAAAAGGAGGTTTTAAAATTGGACCCAAAGAAGGAAGCTACCTTATTTCCTTTGCAGATGAAGATTTTGAAAACTTTTTTAAAACTTTTTTAAGGCCTAAACTGGTCCAAATGCTTTATAATAATGAAAGCAAATAAGTAATTATTTAATCACACAATCCATTTAAGCCAATAAAAGAACAGTATATAAAAAAACAAACTTGAAAAATTTATAAATTAATTTGATTATTTATACATGTTTTGGAAAGTTAAGAGGAATTATTATTATTTAATTGCAGGATTACAAGATATTGAGTTGGATACCAATAAGCTCTTTTTTGACGGAAAAGACTTAAAAGATTATCTTGGCGATGAGCTGCATAAAGATGATTTTTCGTTGGTTGAAAAATTATATCTCCCTTATGATAATCAAAACTTGTTAAATATTATTCAAAAAAAAGAATTGCCTTTCAATCATAAAAGTAATTTTTCTCAGGAATTCATTGATGAAGAAATTAAAGAGCCAAATATGCTTCCGCAATATATGGCTGATTTTATAAATGCTTTTAAAGAAAAAGAGCCTTTTTACCCTGAAATGAGCTCTGAAAACGAATTAACTTATTTGTTTTATAATGAAATGCTCAAAGATGAGAATGATTTTATAAGATGGTGGTTTGAGTTGGAGATGAATATCAGAAATATTTTGGCAGGGATAAATTGCAAGAAGTATTCTCTTAATACTGAACATCATATTATTGGAAGTAATGAAGTTGCTGAGGCAATAAGAAAAAGCCAAACAAAAGATTTCGGACTTTCTAAAAAGCTGGATTATGCAGAAGAAATTTTTAATTTGGTAAAAATTGAGGATGTTCAGGAACGTGAAGCAGGTATTGATAATTTTAAGTGGAAATTATTGGATGATTATATATTTTTTGAATATTTTTCTATTGAAAGGGCCTTAGCTTTTGTTTTAAAAACTTTAATGGTTGAAAGATGGTTGTCTCTTGATAAAGATAAGGGAAGAGAAATGTTTAAAAAGCTTATAGAAGATTTGGAAAAAAGTTATGAAATTCCGGAAACATTTAAGAAATAATAATTTATTATGAACACAATTGGAAAAATAACGGGAATTATTGCCAACCTTGTAGTTGTAGAAACCGAGGATAAGGTTGCTCAGAATGAAATATGCTATATAAAGCATGAAGACGAGCGATTGATGGCTGAGGTTATTAAAATATTAGGAATAAAGGTTTATATACAGGTCTTTGAAAGTACAAGAGGATTAAAAGTAGGTTCTGAAGTTGAATTTTCAGGGCACATGCTTGAAGTAACTTTAGGTCCGGGAATACTTTCTAAGAATTTTGACGGGTTGCAAAATGATTTGGACAAAATGGAAGGAGTCTTTCTAAAAAGAGGACAATATACAGAACCCTTAGATGTCAAAAAAGAATATGAGTTTAAACCTTTGGCAAAAAAGGGAGATAAGGTGCAAGCCGGAGATTGGTTAGGAGAGGTTACAGAAAACTGGATTCCCCACAAAATAATGGTTCCTTTTAAGTTTAAAGGATTTTTTAAAGTTGAATCAATTGAGGGGAAAGGAAAATATAAAATTGAAGATGTAATTGCTACTTTAACTGATGATGACGGGAAAAAGCATAAAGTAACAATGATTCAGAAATGGCCTGTAAAATTGCCGGTTAGAGCTTATAAAAGCAAACCCCGCCCTTTTAAAATCCTTGAAACAGGAATTCGAGTTATAGATACGTTAAATCCCATGGCTGAGGGAGGTACAGGTTTTATCCCGGGTCCCTTTGGTTCAGGGAAAACCGTTTTGCAGCATAATTTATCAAAAAATGCTGAGGCTGACCTTGTTGTTATTGCCGCCTGTGGTGAACGAGCAAACGAGGTTGTGGAAATATTTACGGAATTTCCCGAACTTGAAGACCCAAGAAGTGGTAGAAAATTAATGGAACGTACAACAATTATTGCTAATACATCTAACATGCCTGTAGCTGCCCGTGAAGCATCAGTATATACTGCTATGACTATCGCTGAATACTACAGAACTATGGGATTAAAAGTTTTGTTGCTTGCAGATTCTACTTCAAGATGGGCACAAGCGCTTAGAGAAATGTCTAACAGAATAGAGGAATTACCCGGTCCCGACGGTTATCCTATGGATTTACCCGCTATTATATCAAACTTCTATTCCAGAGCAGGATATGTTTACTTAAATAATGATAAAACAGGTTCTATTACTTTTGTTGGAACTGTTTCGCCTGCCGGTGGAAATCTCAAAGAGCCAGTTACCGAATCAACTAAAAAAGCTGCAAGATGTTTTTATGCCCTGTCTCAGCAACGAGCAGATAGCAAAAGATACCCCGCAATTGATTCGCTTGAAAGTTACTCTAAATACCTCGAATATCCCGAAATAGTTGATTATTTTAATGAAAATATTGATAGTAAATGGACGGAAAATGTCCATTATGCTAAAGATACCTTGCTGAGAGGTAAAGAAGCTTATGAGCAAATTAATATTCTTGGTGATGATGGAGTGCCAATAGATTATCATCTTAAACATTGGAAATCTGAACTTGTTGATTTTGTTATACTACAACAAGATGCTTTCGATAAAATTGATACATCAACTTCTTTTGAAAGACAAAAGTATATGTTGGAAAAAGTCGTTGAAAATTGTAAAATGGATTTTGAATTTGAAAATTTTGAAGAGGTTGGAAAATACTTTAAAAGAGTTATTAATCAATATAAACAAATGAATTATTCAGAATTTGAGTCTGATAAATTCAAACAAAACGAAAAAGAATTAGATAAAAT
>PWLF01000070.1 GCA_003559475.1 Bacteroidales bacterium | reverse complement strand
TCGCCGAAGCGATTTTATCATGACGAATCATGATAAATGAGGCCTGTTCTTAATTAACCGAGCTATTCCCCAAAGGTTTTTAATGTTGAGTTTCAAAAACGTGTATTGAATTAATGCGGGTATGCAATATTTTTTTCAAAGAACGATTTTCACTTTTTCAGATAGTCATCCAGCATTTTTTCCAAATCCGAGAGCTTTTCTCCCAAATTTTGCTGGTAATTTAATGATTCTTCAGATCTTACAACATCAACAGCAAACTGCAAAACAACCATTGCCAGCAAATCCTGCTTGTCTCTAAAGGCGAAATGGTTTGCATATTCTTTAATTTTTTCATTAATAAGTTCTCCTGCCCTTCTGAATTCTATTTCTTCCGTTTCACTGCTGACTTTTAGCCTGTAGGGCCTGTCAGCAACTATAACCGATATATGTTGTCCTTTCATCAATAATCAATTGCGGCTATCTGTTTAAAAGTACATAACACTTTTCTATTTCCCGCAGTAGTTCATTTATTTGATGACGGGCCTGCAAATTATCTTTTCCCGTCAAAACCTTGGAAACTTTAAGCTTGTTTATCTGATCCTCAAGTTCAAGGGTTTTTGCAGTCAGTTGCCGGATTTTTTCTTCCTGCAGAGAACGTTCGTTTTTCAAATCCCGGTTCTCATTTTGTAACTGCTGATTGCGAAAGATTAGCTTTTTAATCTTGTTTTCAATTCCTTCTACAATCAGAGGCAACATTTCCATGAAATTCAGATATAAGCCTTGTTCCTTTTACAAAAGTAATATTTTTCAGTGAAAATAATAATAATTTTTGAATTTTGACAACCTTATCCCATAACTATTTACCGAAGTATTTTAATTATTAATAATAAATTTCTATATTTAAGTAAGCATTATGTTGAATAATTAGTTTCTGCAATGTATTATCTGAAGAAATTCATACTTAACGAGATATTTTTTAGTATTTTTTTTACCTGTTTAAACATTTATGTTTGTTAAAAATAAAACCCTGAAAAGCAAAATCATTCAAACATGAAAGAGGAGTTTATTCACTTTTTATGGCAATACCGACTTTTTAATAGCCAGGAACTTATTACAACTTCCGGGGAGACATTACAAATCATACATCCGGGAAGTACGAATCTCAATTCGGGACCAGACTTTTCCGCTGCCAGAATAAAGCTCGGGGGCACAATGTGGGCCGGTAATATTGAAATACACATTAACAGCAGCGACTGGTACAGGCATAAACACCAGCATGATGATGCATATGCTAATATCATCCTGCATGTGGTTATGCACCATGATAAAGAAATTACCGACAAACAGGGAAATGAGATTCCGGTTTTTGAAGTCAGGAGGTTTTTTGACAGTGCTCTTCTCAGTAAATATGAGAAAATTATTAGCTCTAAAACCTGGATACCCTGTGCAGGCTTTTTTGACAGTGCCGATAAACTCATTGTTATGAATTGGCTTAGCCGACTCCTGGTGGAGAGGCTTGAAAACAAATCGGCAGAAATCAGGAAATTCTTCGAATATTTCGAAAATAACTGGGAACAAACCTTTTACTACTTACTTGCCCGAAACTTTGGCTTTAAGATAAATTCAGATCCCTTCGCACTACTTGTACAAAAGACACCTTATCTGATTCTTGCCCGCCATAAAGATGACCTTACTCAGATTGAGGCTTTGCTTTTCGGTCAGGCCGGAATGCTTCAGGCAGAATATAAAGATGCATATCCCAATATTCTGAAAAAAGAATATGGGTTTCTCAGGCACAAATACAAGCTTGAACCCATGGATAAATCTTTGTGGAAATTTGGCAAGTTGCGCCCATCCAACTTTCCTACCATAAGGATTGCACAGTTTGCAAAGCTCCTTCATCAATCGAGTGGGTTATTCAGCAAACTAATTCAAAGTAAAACACCTGCCGGGATAAAGGAAATGTTTAATATTAGTTCGTCGCCTTACTGGAAAAACCATTACCAGTTCGACAAATTATCTTCGGTGAGAATTAAAAATTTGGGTGAATCTGCCATAGAGAACATTATCATCAATACCATAGCACCTCTAATGTTTGTTTATGGAGAAGAAAATCTGAAACCCAAAATAAAAGACAGGGCAATACAGTTGTTAACCACATTGCCCCCCGAAGAAAACCATATTGTAAAAAACTGGAGGAATCTCGGAATTAAACCTGCCAATGCAGTTGAAAGTCAGGCGCTTATAGAGCTTAAAAAATATTACTGTACTCCAAAAAAATGCCTCAGTTGTGCCATTGGATTAAACCTGATAAAGCAGGTGAATAATTCCTGATGAGTTTTTCAAGGTTTTTTTCGATTAATTCAGATTGATTCAGTTTTAATCTCATAGGTGATCGGAATTACCTTTTTAAGCATTGCACTTACTCCGCAATACTTTTCTTTTGAGAGCTCGACTGCTTTTTCGAGTTTATCCATGGGTAAATCATCTCCCGTAAAGGTATAAATAACGTGCATGGAAAGGAATGTTTTGGGAATCTCATCTTCCATATCCCCTTCAACTTTTATTTTCAATCCTTTAACTTCAACCTTCATTTTTTTCAATATAGACACTACATCCATACCTGTACAACCGGCAAGTGCCAGTAACATAAAAGGTTTTGGCCTTGCCCCTCTGTTTTTTCCACCACTTTCTTCGGGGCCGTCAAGGGTTATTCTGTGGCCATCAAGATCTGCTTCAAAAGCAAGACCATCAATCCAATCAACTGAAATTTCTCTTTTCATAAAAAAACATTTTGCAGTTCTGCTGTATATTAACTCTATTTTGTGGCCAGGAAGGTGATCTTGAACATCGATCCTTCATCTGATGAAAAAACATCAATTTTTCCATTTATCTGATCATTAACAAGGATTTCAACCAGTGGGAGACCATTGGTCAGCAATGACGAGATATCAAAATCTTTGGGAAGCCCTTTTCCGTTGTCACTAATATCAATTTCGTAATATCCTTTGTCATAAGAATAGCTTATGTGCAGAATATTTTTTCTGTCAGCATATTTTTTCAAATAGTAATTTGAGAAACCATGTTGCAGAGCATTGCTTATCAACTCATTAACAATAATACCCATTGGGATTGCATAATCAACATCAAGGAATACATCCGAAACATCGAGCCTAAGTTCTACATTCTCATTTCTTTTATGCAACAAAAAAAGTTCATTGGCAAGTGTTCTTATAAATGTTCCAAAATCTACATCCGAATAGTTAATGGACAAGTACAGGTTTTGATGCACAAGGAGAAGACTTTTTACACGCTGTGCCAGCTCCTTAAACTTTTGAGATGCAGCTTTACTGGTATTTTTCTTATTCTGGGCATTGATCAATGAAATAATGATATTCATGTTGTTTTTAACCCTGTTATGAATTTCATTAATCAACACTTCCTTTTCAGCAATATCCGTCTTTATTTGTTCTTCAACACGCATACGTTCAGTCATTTTCACCTGTAACTCTTTGTAAGATTCTGCAAGTTCTTCTGTCCTTTCCTTAACACGTGTCTCCAAAACTTCACTAATGGCACGTAGATTTTTCTCAGCATGTTGCCTTATAAAGACCTCTTTCTGCAAATTAAGAGCTTCGCGATTATCATGCCCGTATATTATGTATCCTTTTAAATCGTCAAACCGATCTTTAATAGCAAGAAAATTCAGGCTGGATTCAATAGCATCACCGGATGTATTTAAAAGTGTAATACCTATTGGTCCAATTTGGTGTTTCTCTTGTGTCTTAAGAAGATAACCCTTAAGGATTGTGGAATTATTTGTGAACATAAACATGTTTTTCCCTGTAAGCTTATGGTTTTTGCTACTTAACAGGTTTTGGGTAAATTTATTGGTTCTGATAATCCTGTAATCTGTATCGGTAAAAATAACGATTTCCCTAATCTCCCTGATAATATGCTCCGACATGAGGTGGTTTTGATTTCCCAGAAAATGAAAACGATGTATGGTAAATGCAATTCCTGCAATCCATGGTAAAGAAGAGAAATGACCAAGATTAGGCACCTCGCCTATTAGAATGTTTGGTAATATAATGTCAAAAGTAACTCCAAAAACCAGAAACACTAAAAGTGGATAAAACAACAGGTTAAACTGCTTCTTATCATAAGGCTCAGTAATCCTGATTCTCCACCTTACGAGCACATAAAAAGTCAGGAATGCCGCTACGGTCAGGTAGAGATAAAATAAAAAATAAAAAAAGTTACCTGCAGTATGCCTGAAGTGCCAATATCTTTTTCCTCTGACAATTTCATCAGCAGACCACAAATTAGTAAAATTGCTGTAAACCAGAATGAGTCCAACAAATAAAAGCAATCCAAAAATTATCTTATTGGTAAAGTAGTCGCGCCAGCAGTTGCATATTTTAAGATAGAACAAAACCATTGGGGCCGGGAATAATGCATAGCCAAGAGAAGCAATTGTATCCCAGAAAGCCGCTTCGTAAGCTGTATCAGCCGAATAAACGAAAATATATGAGAATGCCCATATGGCAAAACACAAAGTAAGTCCAAAAAAGATTTGATTGATTCTTGAGCTATAGTTTTTCAGCAATACAAGCACACCTAGTTGTAAATACAACAGGAAAACAAAAACTGATAGCAGCGATAATAAATTCATGTCAATCAAATAAATAGTATCAGATAATCAAATTTTCATCAAAGGTTACTTTAAATCGGGTACCATGATTTACAGAGCTTTCAATAATACCTCTTAAGTGATCTTTGGTAAGAATCCGTACCAGTTTAAGACCAACATTTCCCGAGTTTTTCAGGTTAAATCCCGGTGGTAGTCCCACTCCATTGTCGTTTACGGTAAGTGTTACTTTGCCGTTTTTCTTATAAAACTCAACTCTGATTATTGATTTCTCATCGGGTCTGGCTTCTTCTGAAAAAGCGTACTTCATTGCATTGATTAGAAGTTCATGAAAAATTATACCAAGTGGAATGGCCTGATTAATTTCCAGGAATTCATCAGCAATATTTAATTTAAAAACGATTTCCAAACTGTTTCCGTAATTACTATACAGCTCACCAATTGTTTTTTTCAGATAGGGAGAATAAGCTATTCTGGAAAGATTCGGTGATGAGTAAAAATCTTCATGAATTCTTGAAATATGTCGCACCTTCTCGGCTAAATCCCTCAAATGGTCAGAAGTTTGGTTGTCAATTACATGATGGCTGCACAACATATTAATCAATGAAATAATCATCTGAATATTATTTTTTACCCTGTGATGTACTTCCTGCACCAGTTCGGTCTTTTGCTCAAGATCAGCTTTAATTTGCTGTTCGGCTCGTTTTCTTTCAATTACTTCCTGTTGCAACCTTTGATTGGCTTCCAGTAACTCGTAAGTTCGTTTTTTTACAAGATACTCAAGTTCTTTTCTTATCTGATACAGATTCTTTTCCGTACGAACCCTTTCGGCAATTTCTTCCCTGAGTTTAAGTTTTTGACTGTAATTGGTGCAAGCAAGCGCGTAACCTTCAACTCTCCTGAAAGAATTCTTCACCTTTATAACTGACAACAATACAGGTATTGAGTTTTGATCACTACTTAAAAGTTCCATCCTAATCTCAGGAGTGTCATCTCTATTATTCATCTTTTGAATAGCATCAGTAATCTTATCATAATCAGAAAAAATCAGGTGATGATCTTTTCTCTGAAGTTGATAGATACTATAGTTCAATTGATTAAGAGCATATTGGTTGGCTGAGAATATTTTAAAGTCCCTATCCAGCATAAAAATAAACTCTTTCACATGGTGATAAATAAGATTATAAACCAGCTCCGGGGCTATAAACAATTTTGGCTGAAGTATCAGAGCTAAAAACTTCCCTCCTGTGAGAAGCAATGCAGTGATTGGAGCTATAGCCGGTATGATATCCAATTGTACTACCGGAAGAATCACATTAGTTATTAATGATAACACAAAAAAAACAGATAATGATACCAGCATAATTTTGGCCTGCATTTTTTGCCTGTTGCTATCTGCATTGTAATACCAGCCTATTAGCATAAAATATATGACCAACACAGCTACTGTGAGGTAAGTGATGAAAAGCAAGTAGGGAAAGGTGTGGTCATAAGGAGTATAAAACCAGTTCCCATTTTCATTATAAAACAGCTTTAATGTTTCCAGTTCAGTTATTACGCTGTAAAAAGAAAAGATTGCTGTTGGCAAAAGAAAGATATAACAAATCAAACGTATAACGTATGAATTATTTTTGGTTAGTAAAATGGTAAACCAAACAGATATAATGGGGAAAAAAATCCAGCCGGCAGATGCAACTTTATCATAAAAATAAACTTGCTCAAGCGTTTCGGCACTAAAAAACAAATTATAACTCAAAGCATATAACGCGAGAATAAATGAATGCAATGCAAAAACGCGATTTATTAGTGGTTGGCTATTTTTATAAAGGATAAAAATACCCGCCTGCATAAACAGAATGAAAGCAATAAAAGAAAGTAATGCAAATAGATTCATTCAGAGAATGGACTTTAAAATTTAAAAATCCTAAAACGGAATAATAAAAACAAGATTCTGTTACTAAAACAGGAAAACATAATCAAAAACCCAATATTATTTTATTATATTCTATCTCTATCAAATATCTGATTTTTTTTCCAAACGCACTTGTTTTTTTTAAAGTTTTAGGCTTATGAAGTAATAATAAAATCTTAATCACTTTTTATTTATCAAGTTGCAATCAGCCAAATGTAAAAACCTTTTAAACTAAAAAGGCTGCTCTCTTATAAAGAACAGCCATAAATAAAGTTATTGTCAGATTCTACTCCTGGTCCGTAAGGAATCGTTCAGCCTCAATGGCAGCCATACAGCCTGTACCGGCAGCAGTTACTGCCTGACGGTATACATGATCCTGCACATCACCACAGGCAAATACACCGGGAACATCTGTTGC
>PWLF01000264.1 GCA_003559475.1 Bacteroidales bacterium | reverse complement strand
GCGATATTATTCCAAACTCCGCCACTATCTCTGTATTGCCATTGGTAGTTCCAATCAACATCACCTCCGGAAGGAGATGTTATATTTTCAAAAGGTTCGGGTATTTCGTTAAAGCAAATTTCCTGATTTTCTTCAATTTCCCCTCCGTCAAGTTCATCAAAAACCTCAACTCTAACATTATTTGATAAATCACTTCCACAATCATTTAAAGCACGTCTTCTAAACCATGTAGTTTCAGTTATAGGATCGGGATGTTCGTACTCGATATTGGTTGCACCTGGTATATTACTCCATCCGCTAACGGTTACGCGGTATTGCCATTGAAAATCCCAATCAGGATAACCTCCTGAGGGAGAAGTAACATTTGTAAATGGAGCAGGTGTACTACCATAACAAATTTCTTGATTTTCTCCAATTTGGCCTCCGTCAATTTCCTCAAATACTGTTACTGTAATAATATTAGAAGAAACTGGACCACAATTATTAGAAGCAACTCTTCTAAAATCAGTGTTTTCAGTAAGTTGTTCATTATGATGATAATTAAGTTCATCAGCACCAGTAATATCTTCCCAGTCTTCTCCTCCAGTCCTTAGCTGCCATTGAATATTCCAGACTCCATCTCCTCCAGACGGATTTGTAATATTCTGAAAAGGGTCAGGTATACTATTATAGCAAATTTCCTGATCAAAATCAATAAGCCCTCCGTCAAGTTCATCAAAAACAAATACGGTAATGATATTTGATTCAAGTGTGCCACATATATTAGACTCAATCCTTCTAAATTCAGTAGTTTCAGTAAGCTGCTCATTATGATGATAGTCAATATCATTAGCTCCGTCAATATTTTCCCAATCGCTACCATCTATTCTGAGTTGCCATTGATAATCCCAGTCAGGATGACCTCCTGAAGGGGCTGTGACATTATCAAAGGGATCGGGAATTGTATTATGACATATTTCTTGGTCATCTTCGATTCCTCCACTTTCTATGTCATCAAATACAGTTACGGTAATAATGTTTGATTCGGCTGTCCCGCATGCATTTGTAGCAACTCTTCTAAATTCAGTAGTTTCTGTAAGCTGGTCAGTATGTTCATAATCAATATCAGTGGCTCCGGCAATGTCTTCCCAATCGCCACCGGATATTCTGTATTGCCATTTATAGTCCCAGTCTCCAAATCCACCTGAAGGCAATTCAACATTATTAAATGGGTCGGGGGCTGTATTATAACATATTTCTTGGTAATCTTCAATTTCTCCACCATCAGCAGCATCAAATAAAGATACAGTAACAATATTAGATGATTCTGTTCCACAATTATTTGAGGCAAGTCTTCTAAACTCTGTAGTTTCAGAAATTGGATCAGTATGCTCATAATCCAAATCGTTTGCGTCAGCAATGTCTTCCCAATCACCTCCGGATACTCTGTACTGCCATTGATAATCCCAATCACCATCACCACCTGATGGCGAAACTACGTTTTCAAAAGTTTCAGGGGTGTCTTCAGAGCAGATAAATTGATCCTCTTCTATTTGACCTCCATCAATAGATTCAAATACAGTAATGTCTATAGACTCTGTAACTGCACAACCATTATCATCAAATAAACTATATAATAACAGATAGTCTCCGGGAGTAGTTGTCTCAAATGTAGGGTCAGGGATATTTGTTGCTGAAAGTGGATCCGTGTCACCTATCCATGAATGAGAGTATGGTGGTGTGCCTCCATCTGGATTTCCGTCAAGTTGCAAGGCATCACCGGCACATACTTCGGCAGGGTCGGGTGTAATATGAGCAATTAATTCATCAGGCTCAGAAATTTGATCAAAATCTGCTGAGCTAATTTCAGCACCGGTATCATCTCTTACAGCTACAAAAGTGTATACAGTATTAGGGTCTAAATTAGTAAAGGTGTATGATTCATCGCTTATCCATTCACTCTGCTCAATTGGGAATGCTGAACCTATTTCAAATAAACCATATCTGAAATCAGGAGTCCCCCCGGAAATATATACTGTAATGCTTCCATCGTTATACCCATAACAAGTAACATCTGTTACAACAACGGAGTCAATTGTTAATTGAGCTTTTATATTATTAAAAGTGGAACAAAATAGTAACAAAAAAAATATTAAAAATAACCTTGTGTATGTTTTTTTCATCTTAAATAAATTATAGTTAATAATCTACTTTCGTAATAATTTTTGGTTAGTTAAATTTTTATAGTTAGCTCAATAAAAAATCTTCGCTAAAAAAGTGACAATATATCATTTATTTAAACTCAAATACTCAGTGTTTTTCTTAAAAACAGTAATAATAATACATATTTTTCTGATAATTTTAAAAAAATATATTCAAAACTAACAAGTTTTTGTTTTTAAAAAGTTGATTTACAATAAAATACATGCGCAAGAAATAGTCAAGCTAATCTTACACTAATAATTATTCTGATTTAATTATAATATACGTTATTTGTAATATTAAGTTTTGTTTTTTAATAACAAAAAAATAATATGTAATGAGATTTATTTTTTAAGTTATATAGGTTTCTAAAAATTTTGATGGTTTAAGTGGGTGCATTTTCAGAGTTTTCAATGCTGAGGGGATTAAAACAGTTTCTCCTTGTTTTATTGGCTCATGTCCGTTTTCATATTCAATAGAAAATTCTCCTTCAATACACATAAAAACTATGAAAGAGTCAAGAAATCCATAGTCGGTTTCAATTTTCTTATCAAAGCATACCAAGTTAGTGTTAAAATGAGAGCTTTTTACCAACTCTACAGATTGATTTAAAGATTCTGAATATTCAGTTTTGTAATTAGGATGAGCTTTAAGATCTATTGCGTCAAGTGCCAAATCAGTATGAAGTTCACGGCTTTTACCATCGTCATCCTTCCTGTCCCAATCGTATATTCTATATGTAATATCTGAAGATTGCTGAATCTCTGCTAACAATATTCCTGAGCCGATTGAGTGAATTCTTCCTGCCGGGATATATAATACATCCCCTTTTTTTACTTTTTCTATGTTAAGTATTTTTTTTAAAGTTTTATTTTCAAGATGTTCTACGAACTCTTTTTTAGTAATATTTCTTTTTAATCCTACAATTATTTCAGAGTCAGGTTCAGCATGTACAACATACCACATTTCAGTTTTCCCGTAGCTGTTATGTTTTTTTTTCGCAATATTATCATCAGGGTGTACTTGTATAGAAAGATATTCGTTAGAATCTATATATTTAAAAAGCAAGGGTAATTCTATTCCGTATTGTTCAAAAACTTTTTCGCCGACCAAATCTCCCATATAAATTTCTGATAATTCAGCAATATTATTCCCTGCTAAAAAGCCGTTTTTAACAATTGATAAATTACCGTTTAACCCTGATAACTCCCATGATTCACCGCAATTTTTTATTTCTCCAACGTCTTTTTTTAAAAAAGTTTTTATACGATTCCCACCCCAAATTTTCTCTTTATAAATTGGTTCAAATTTTAACGGATATAAATTTCTCATAATTTTATTATAGTTTTGTTTTTAGATATAATCGAAGCATATTTAAAGCGGCTAAAGAACTTATAATCATATTTCTTTCTCTGTTATTGCCAAATAAAAACTTTTTGCTAATAATTTTTTCATCAGTCGCCAAAGCAACCCAAACTAAGCCAACAGGTTTATCATTGCTTCCTCCTGTTGGGCCTGCTATCCCGGTTGTAGCTAAACCATAATTTGTTAGCGTTATTTTCTTAATGTTTAAAGCCATAGATTCTGCGATTTCCCGGCTAACTGCACCATGTTTTTCAATTAACTCCTTGTCAACATTTAATAGTTTTGTTTTAATATTATTGTCATAAGCTATAATGCTTCCATGAAAATAATTTGATGCTCCCGGCACACCGGTTAAGAGATTAGAAATCATTCCTCCTGTGCAACTTTCAGCTACAGAAACAGTAGCAGAGTTTTTTTTAAGCAATTTCCCGACAACTTCTTGCATAGTATCTTTATTCTCACCAAAAATATACTCGGGGATTATCTCTTTAAGTTTTATTACATTATTTTCGATGTTTTTTTTAAGAATATGATAATTTGAGCCAATACCACTTAGTCTTAGACGAACAATCCCCGGTGAAGGTAAGTATGCTAATTTTATTTCTGGGGGGAGGGCTTTTTCCCAATCACTTATTTTGTCTGCCAGAAATGATTCTCCTATTCCGTGTGTAAGTATTGTCTGATGTATGATATGCTTATTGTTTATTTTTTTTAAATAAGGCAACAAATGCTCGGTTATCATCGGTTTTAATTCGAAGGGTACTCCCGGAAGCGAAACAAATAACTTGCCGTTTTTTTCAAACCAAAAACCCGGAGATGTTCCATTTTTGTTAAAAAGAGCCTTGCTTTTTTCAGGGACTAAAGCCTGTCTTTTATTTATATCTGTTAATTCTAAACCTTTGTTTTTAAAAAAGCAGGAAATATCTTTAAGAACCTCAGAGTTTTCAACAAGTTTTGTGTTAAAAAATTTGCATAATGATTCGCGAGTAATGTCATCTTTTGTTGGTCCAAGACCTCCTGTAATTATAATAATATTTGCTCTCCGGTCGGCTTCTTTAAGTGATTTTATTATTTCTTCCGTATTGTCAGAAATAACTGTAATTCTTGTAGTCTCAATTCCTGATTTGCTTAATTCCTCAGCTATATATGAAGCATTAGTATTAACTACCTGACCAATTAATAATTCATTGCCAATTGAAATTATCTCAGCTTTCATTATTGATTTTGTTTTGTCTTATTTTTTGCAAAAATAGTTACAAATTAAATAATAAAAAAACTTTTAAGTTTTAGCAATATTTAATGAAAAGACTTTCATGTAAAAAGCTATTTATTTAACATATCTGTTAATAACTTTTACTTACTTTGTATGATAAAATATTTTAAATTTGAATTTATAATAACCTTTTAAATTTGATAAAATAGTGAGAAAATTTAATGAAAGTGAATTGATAATAAATCCTGATGGTAGTGTTTATCATTTGTGCTTAAAGCCTGAGAATATAGCTGATACTGTTATTTTGGTCGGAGATCCGCAAAGAGTTGAAGAAGTTTCAAAATATTTTGATAAGATTGAGTTTAGGTCAGAAAACAGGGAGTTTGTCACGCATACAGGTTATTATAATAAAGAAAGAATAACTGTATTGTCATCAGGTATAGGTGCTGATAATATTGATATTGTTATTAATGAACTTGATGCAGCAATAAATATTGATTTAAAAACTCGACAACTTAAAAAAGATTTGCGTTCGCTTAAAATAATTAGAATTGGAACCTCAGGAGCTTTACAATCGGATATTGATGTAGATTCTTTCGTTGCTTCATCTTATGGTCTTGGGCTTGATGGACTAATTCATTTTTACGGTTATGAAAATAATATTGTAGAAAATGATATGGTTAATGCTTTTATCAAACATTCTAACTGGAATAGTAAACTCGCAAGCCCGTATATTGTAAAACACTCAGGGATGCTATTTGATAAAATAACAAATGATATGAAACATGGTATAACCGCTACTGCTCCGGGATTTTTTGGGCCACAGGGACGCCAACTTAGAATACCTCTTGCTGATGCTCAATTAAATTCAAAAATTGAAAGTTTTAGATATTCTAATCGAAGTATCGTTAATTTTGAAATGGAAACGTCAGCAATATATGCACTGGGAAAAATACTCGGGCATGAAACGCTCACAGTGTGCGCTGTTATAGCAAATAGAATAACGAAAAAGTTTAGCAAAGATTATAAAAAGACTGTTAATCAATTGATATTAACCATTTTAGATAGGATAACATCATATTAAATTAATTAAAAATATTAGAGATGCGTTCTAAAGATATAAAAGAGATGAATGCCTTAATAAGCCTTGTGGATGATCCTGACAGCAATGTGTTTGAAGAGGTGACTGAAAAAATATCTCAGTTTGGAATGAAAATAATTCCGTTTCTTGAGTCAAAATGGGAAGAATTATCTGATCAAGAAACTCAAAGTAGAATTGAAAATATTATTCACGAAATTCAATTCAGAGATATTAAAGAGCAGTTAAAAATTTGGAAAGAAAAAGATGATAATGACTTGCTTTCAGCTTGGTTAATAATCACACAATATAAATATCCGGAGTTAAATGAAGAAGAAATTAGGCTGAAAATCAGTGAAATTCGCAAAGATATTTGGCTTGAATTAAACGATGACCTTACAGCTTTAGAGCAAATAAAAGTCTTTAATCATATATTTTATGAAGTTCATGGTTTTACCGGTGATACGGAGAATTTCTATGATCCGCGAAACTTATATTTGAAAAATGTTTTAGAAAATAAAAAAGGAAACCCGCTATCTCTGGGATTGCTTTATATGATATTTGCAAAAAGCCTGGATTTGCCTATATACGGTGTTAATCTTCCTAAACATTTTGCCCTGGCATATACTGCAAAATCATTTAATATTGAAACGTTGGTTGAAGATAAAAAGAACATACTTTTCTACATTAATGCTTTTAGTAAAGGTGTTGTTTTTTCTCAAAGAGAAGCAGAGTGGTTTCTGGAGCAGATAAACATAACTCCCAAACCGGAGTTTTTTCAACCTTGTTCGAATCGAGAAGTGTTGTTCAGAGTATTAAAGAATTTGTCGGGGTTTTATGAAAAGAATGATGAATTAAATAAATCAAAGGAGATTAATGAACTATATAATATCGTCTCGGATTAAATTATCTTATTATATTGTCAAAAATATTTTCTTGTTTAAATATTTTTATTATTAGTTTTATAGTTGTCGAAAATTTATAAATACAATTTTTTTTAAAAGATTTTAAAAATTATCTGTAATTAATAATATTTTTGCAAACTGAAATTATTTGTTTGGAATAAATTAAATAAAATAAATAAAAATGTTTGAAAGTTTAACAGAACGTTTTGAAAAATCCTTTAAACTTCTAAAAGGACAAGGTTATATAACTGAAGTAAATATTGCAGAAACT
>PWLF01000290.1 GCA_003559475.1 Bacteroidales bacterium | reverse complement strand
GAGCCCGGACAGTCGCTAATCCTTTTTCTATCCAAGAACTCGCAAAATCCCTGAAAAATACTAAAATCCCGGTTATGATAAAAAATCCGATAAATCCGGATTTGCAATTATGGATAGGTGCAATAGAGAGAATACATTCAAGCGGCATTCAGAATATAGCTGTTATACATAGAGGTTTTAATACTTGGGAAAAGTCTTCTTATCGTAATTCTCCTTTATGGGAAATTCCTGTTGAACTAAAACGACTGTTTCCGGAAGTACCGATAATTTGTGATCCAAGTCATATAACAGGTGACGCCGGTATGATTGAAAAAATTGCACAAAACGCAATTGACCTTGACATGGACGGCTTAATGATAGAGAGCCATATAAATCCTGAAACAGCACTAAGTGATAAAAATCAACAGATAACACCGGAGAAACTCAAGGAGATAATTTCAAATTTGAAACTAAGAAAATCTGAAAAATTTGAAAAAACAACAGCTGAAAAACTTGAAAAATACAGAGAAAAAATTGACCTTTTAGATTATAAACTTTTGGAAACTCTTTCTGAAAGAATGAAAGTTGTAGGCGATATTGGGCATTTAAAAAAAGACAAAAATATAACCATCCTTCAAATTGGAAGATGGAATGATATAATTCAAGACAGAAAAAATGCCGGCCTTAAACTTGGGCTGGATGAAGATTTCCTTAAAGAATTATTAAGTTTGGTACACAAAGAATCTATTAACGTACAAAAAAGGATAATGAAATTATGACAAAAAATAAAGATTCGTTAACTAACATATCGGAATTAGGGGAGTTTGCTTTAATTGATAAGATTACCGAAAATTTTGACAGCAAACACAAAAGCACAGTTAAAGGCATTGGTGACGATGCAGCGGTTATTGACAATGGTGATAATCAAAATTGTACAATTATAACAAAAGATATTTTTTCAGAGAATGTACACTTTGACATAACTTATGTGCCATTAAAACATTTGGGATATAAAGCTGTTATAGCCAATCTGTCTGATATTTTTGCGATGAATGGAACTCCCACTCATATATTTGCGGGTATTGCTGTTTCAAGTCGCTACTCCGTTGAAGCAGTAGAAGAAATTTATAGTGGAATAAAACTTGCTTGCGACAAATATAATATAGACCTTGCAGGAGGAGATACAACTTCAAGCAAATCAGGGCTTTTTATTTCAATAACGGCGATTGGTAATGCTAAAAAAGAAAATGTCGTTTACAGAGATGGAGCCAAAGAAAATGATATTATTTGTGTAAGCGGAGACCTTGGAGCAGCTTATGCAGGTTTGTTGATTTTAGAAAGAGAAAAACAGGTCTTTAAAGCTAACCCTGAAATGCAGCCTAAGCTGGATCAATACAATTATGTCCTTGAAAGACAGCTTAAACCTGAAGCCGGAGCTAATATAATTAAAATATTAAACGAGCTTAATATAAAACCGTCGGCGATGATTGATATTTCTGATGGATTAACATCTGAGATTAAGCATATTTGCAAAAATTCTAATTGTGGAGCATCTATTTATGAAGAAAAAATCCCGATAAGTAATAAAACAATTGAAGTTGCAAGAGAATTTCAAATAGATCCCGTTACATTTGCCCTTAACGGGGGAGAAGACTTTGAACTGTTGTTTACAATAAATCAAAAAGATTATGAAAAAATAAAAGAAGTAAAAGAAATTTCCGTAATTGGTCATATTGATGACAAAAGTGAAGGAGAAAAGCTTATTGCTACTTCAGGTAATGCTATAGAACTTATAGCTCAAGGATGGGACTCTTTTAAAATTGAGAAACAATAAACTATATTTACATTAAAAAACAATATGCCTAAAAAAAAGTATTACGTTGTTTGGGAAGGGTATAATCCCGGGATATATGAAAGCTGGGATGAGTGTCGTAAGCAAATAGATGGTTATCCCGGTGCTGTTTATAAATCATATAAAGATAAAGCATCTGCTATAGAAGCTTTTAATAGTGATTTTACAGATTGTATCAAGAAAAAGCCTGCCGATAATAAGTTAAAAAAAATGACATCATCTCCTGTTTTAGAGAGTATTTCTGTTGATGCAGCATGCAACACCAAAAATAAAGTTATGGAATATCAGGGAGTAGAAACAAAAACGGGTAAGATTATTTTTAAACAAGGTCCTTATGAAGGCGGCAGCAATAATATCGGAGAATTTTTGGCAATAGTTCATGCATTAGCACATTGTAAAAAGAATAATATCTCTTTGCCGATATACACGGATAGCTTAACAGCGATGAAATGGGTAAAAGACAAAAAAGTAAACACGAAAGTTTTGGAAGAAGAGTATAACAAAGAACTTTTTGATCTTATTAGAAGAGCCGAGTCTTGGTTGAAAAATAATCAATGGAATAACAAACTGTTAAAATGGGAAACTGCACAATGGGGCGAAATTCCCGCTGATTTTGGCAGAAAATAAAACTAATAAAGAAACAATACCGGCAACAAGTTTGCAATTCCTGCGCCAATTATCATTATTCCACCCATAATAGCAGCTTTTTTGCCAAAAAATAAGCCAAGGTCTCTGCCCGAATGAAGCCCTATAAATGTTAATACAAATACAATAAAAGATAACATAATAGCCATTATATTAATATCAACAAGCAAAAAAGGGATGCTTAGCCCGGCAATAATGGTATCTATACTTGTTGCAAAAGAAAGTCCAAGTATTACTTTAATTTTATTAATATTGAATGCTTTAGAAACCGGATTAGATTTCAGATTAGTTGTAATCATTTTTATTCCCACAAATACTAAGATAACTAAAGCTGCCAAATGATAATGGTCTTTGCTGATATAATTTTCTAAAATACCACCTAAATAAAACCCTGCATAAAGCATTAAAAAATGTATAATTGCAAAGAAAATGGATGCTTTAAGCTTCGTTCCCGGTTTAATTGCTCTCGGATCTAACCCATTAATAATAGCAATCCCAAAACAATCCATTGCTAAACCCAAAGAAACGACAAGAATAATTAAAAGTTCCAAAGTTATTTTGTTTTTATTAGTTTAAACTAAAAATTATTATCGCAAAATTCGGTAATATAATTGAGACACAAATTACTATATGTATAAAAAATGTGCGTTAGAACCAATTTTTCATACTAAAAATGTCCAAAATTTCACATTTTTAGTACATACGTTTGGATATTTGATTTTTAACTACTTATTTATTATTAAAATCACATCTAATCCTTTTCAACTCTTATTCTGGCATCAACAGCTTTAACGTATTTCGAATTTCCAAGCAATGGGTTCAAATCCATTTCAAAAATTTCCGGCGCAGCTTGCATTAATGATGAAATACGCATAATTTGATCTGCGAATATGTCTTCATTTACAGGTTCTTGCCCTCTTATCCCCTGAATTACTTTATATGATTTGAGTTTTTTAATCATTTTTTCGGCTTTATTTTTTGAAACAGGAACTAAAGAAGTACTGACATCTTTAAAAATTTCAATAAATATTCCTCCCAGACCGGCAAGCACCATGTGTCCAAAATTTTCTTCGTGTTTAGCTCCTATAAAAACTTCTGTTCCTGATAACATCTGCCCCATTAAAACAGCTTTTGTGTCTTTTATTTTCATTAATCTTTTGAACTCTTTTCTGATAGTTTCTTCATCTTTTACATTTAAAACTACACCTCCTACATCTGATTTGTGGACAGGCCCTACTACTTTCATTACAACAGGATATCCGTTTTCCTCTGCAAAGTTTACTGCATCATTTTCGTTCTTTACAACCTCTTCAATAGCTCTGTCAATGCCGGCAGCATCTAATATTTCAAAAACAGCATCAGGTTCTAAATAGCCATTACCTACATTATCAATCACTTTTCTAATTCTTTTAACATCAACATCAATAGCATCAATTTTCTCTTTTGCAGGAGACGGAGCGTTTAAAACTTTGCATAAACCATCACCAAAAATAACTTCATCAGGGAAATTAATTCTGTCCATTTTAATAAAACTGTTTATTTCATCTTCAGCATTAATTACTGATGGCAAAACCGGATAAATTGGTTTCTTACATGTTTTCATTTTTTCATTTATGACCTCATAAACGCTATAAACCGGGAACAATCCCGGACTTCCGAAAATGACAACCATTGCATCAATATTATCAAAATCATTTTCACATGCATCAATAATATGTCCAAGTTGTTCTGCATTACCTGTTGCGAGAAAATCTATAGGGTTGGCGACAGAACTGCCGGGGTATAATTTTTCCAATAATTCGTCGGCTTTTTTACCTTCAATAGGGGGGATTTCTAGTCCTCCATTGCTAAGAGTGTCTGTTAGCATAACGGCGGGACCTCCGGCATGAGTGATAATTGCAATATTTTTTCCCTGAGGCTTCGGGTGTATTAATATTCCTGCTACAGTTGCCAACTCTTCTCTTCCACTGCATCTGATTATTCCTGCTTTTTCAAATAATGCATCAACAGCAACATCAGAACTTGCCAAAGCTCCTGTATGAGATGAAGCAGCACGACTGCCGGCTTCTGAGCCTCCTGACTTAACTGCTGCAATTTTTGCTCCTTTTCTTATTAGTGAAGAAGCATGTTTATAAAGCATGCCAGGGTTATCAATATTTTCGATATATAATAATTTCACAGGAGAACTCACACCATGTTCGTAAGTTTCATCAAGATACTTTAAAACTTCTTCTACGCCGATTTGAGCTGAATTACCTACAGAGTAAACGCTGGAAAAAGTTAAACCTTTAGGCATTCCCGATTCCATAATAAAAACAGCTGTTGCACCTGAACCTGAAACAAAATCACAGCCCTTTTCATTAAGTTTAGGTATTGGAGTTGTAAAAACACCGGAGTAATTTGAATTAAGAAATCCAATACAGTTTGGACCTATAATGCAACCATTAACTTTATTAACAGCATCCACAATTTTTTGTTCTAAAACCGCTCCTTCTTCACTTTCTTCGCTAAATCCTGCTGACAATATTATAAATGCTTTGGTATTTTTCTTTTGTGTTAAAAATTCAATCGTTGGCAAAGTATGTTTTGCAGCGATTGCAATTATTGCCAGGTCAGTGTTTGGCAAATCATTTATATCTTTATATGATTTTAATCCTTGGACAGTATCTTCTTTAGGGTTAGCAACAAAAAGCTCACCTTTATAATCACCATCTTTAATATTTTTTAAAATTTTTCCGCCCGGCTTTTCAATATCATTAGATCCGCCTACAACTACTATACTTTTAGGATTGATTAACTGTTGATTTATCATATTTTATAACATTTCGGTTTATAATTTTACTCAGTAAATATCAGCAAAACTAACACCAATATTTTAAATAGACAAGAGCTGAGTTAAAGATTTAGATTTTATCTAATTCAACTGTAAAATGTCTCATTATTGGTGCTTCGTTAATAATTTTATAACCTGTTTTTATTTCTTGTCTTTTGTTAAAAATATTAGCAAGGCAAACGGCTATATATTTAATGTGATTGTTAGTATAAACACGTCTTGGTATAGCCAGTCTAAGGAGTTCAAGTTGGGGATACCTGTTTTCTCTGGTTGCAGGGTCTCTGTCGGCTAAAATAGCTCCTATTTCAACTCCTCTAACGCCTCCCTCTTTATATAGTTCGATAGCCAATGTTTGAGCTTGAAATTGCTCTTTAGGGATATGATTAAAAAATTTTTTAGCATCAACAAAGACGGCATGTCCTCCTGTTGGTTCCTGAATTGGGACATTATATTCTTTTAATTTATCTCCTAAATACTTTACCTGACCAATACGAGATTCCAAATAATCAAACTCTGTTCCTTCCATTAAACCTTGCGCCAAAGCAGCCATATCTCTTCCAGCCATCCCGCCATAAGTTAAATAACCCTCAAACATGATATTATAAACGCTTGCTTTATCATATAATTCTTTGTCTTTTAAAGCAATAAACCCTCCAATATTAACTAACCCATCTTTCTTGCTGCTCATAGTAGCTCCATCGCCATAAGAAAACATCTCTTTAACAATATCTTTGATTTTAGAATTTTTATATTCGGGTTCACGTGTTTTAATAAAATAAGCATTTTCTGCAAATCTTGCAGCATCAAATATTATTTTAATGCCGTATTTTTTACATAGTGCAGAGACTTCCTTGATGTTTTTCATGGAAACCGGTTGCCCCCCTGAAGTATTGCAAGTTATTGTAATTATACAAAGAGGTATTTTTTCTTTAGGATAAGATTTAAAAACTTTTTCTAATTTATTAAGGTCAATATTTCCTTTAAACGGATGATATTTTGAAGTTTCAAAAGCTTCATCAATTGTACAATCAATAGCTGTAGCTTTTCTAAACTCAATATGACCTTTAGTTGTATCAAAATGTGAGTTCCCCGGCACTATATCCCCATCTTTTATCATAGTTGAAAAAAGTACATTTTCTGCTGCACGTCCTTGATGAGTTGGTAAAAAATACGGCATATCAAGCAATTCCTGTATTACTTCATACAATTTGTAATAAGATTTTGAGCCTGCATAACTTTCATCGCCTTTCATTATTTCTGCCCATTGCAAATCGCTCATAGCGCTTGTGCCACTATCTGTCAATAAATCAATAAAAACCTGATGACTTTTTAATTTGAAAAGATTAAAGTTTGCTTCTTTTATCCATTTTTCTCTCTCTTCCCGAGTACTTTTTCTGAGAGATTCAACAACTTTAATTTTATATGGTTCTGTATATGGTAATTCCATGATTTTATTAGTTTTATTATTAAACATTAATATGAAATTGATAAAAATTAATAATTGATGGTAGCCGTGAAAAGTTGTATTATTAGATACAACATAACCGACCTTTTTTATACAACGGGAAAGAGTATAAAATACGAGTCTCTTCGTTTAATATTTTTATACTGTAATTTGTTTTGCTTCATTCTTTTGATATATATGAATAATTAAAGCAATTTATATAAAAAATAAAACAAGCGAATTTATCATTTTATTTTTAAATAACGAAAAAATTCCCTTTTTTTGTAAAAAAAAT
>PWLF01000270.1 GCA_003559475.1 Bacteroidales bacterium | reverse complement strand
TTTTTTTCAAAGTTAATGAAAACCTTGTAAACTAAAAAATTATTTGATTTTATTTTTTTTATTTGTTTTTTTAAAAAATTGTATTACTTTTGTAGTGTCTTAGTTAAATAGAACATTAATAAATTAAATCACTTTATTATGGTAAGAATTGAAGATTTGACTTTTGGATACAAAAAGAAGAGGTTGCTTTTCAACAACCTTAACATTGAGTTATACCCGGGCAAGGTTTACGGGCTGTTTGGCAGAAACGGAGCGGGTAAAACTACCCTACTTAAGCATATTGCGGGCTTATTATTTCCACACAAAGGCAGCTGTATGGTTTTTGAGTATTCTTCAAAAAGCAGAAAACCTGAGGTTTTATCAAATATTTTTTTGATTCCTGAGGAATTTGAGCTTCCAAGCATTTCCATCAAAAAATTTCTGTCAATAAATTCGCCATTTTACCCAAATTTTGACTCATTGCAGATGGAGAGATATTTAGAAGAGTTTGAGATAAACAATGATAACAAATTGACAACCATGTCTTATGGTCAGAAGAAAAAATTTCTAATTGCTTTTGGTTTATCAACAAATTCCCGTTTGCTTCTTATGGATGAACCTACAAACGGTTTAGATATACCTTCTAAGAGTCAGTTTCGTAAAATAATTGCCTCTTCATCAAATGAAGAAAGGTGTATTATTGTTTCTACTCATCAGGTTCGTGATTTAGGTACTATTATAGATCAAATAACTATTTTAGATGAGGGAAGGATAATTTTTGATCATAACCTTGAAGCTATATCTAATGCTTTTATTTTCAAAAAAGTCAAAGATGACAAGGAGCATGAAATTGTATATTCTGAAGATATTTTAGGTGGTAAAGCAGCTATTTGCAGGAATAAAGGAGAGTCGAGCGAAATTGATATGGAGCTTCTTTTCAATGGTATAATAAATGATACAGAAAAAATTAATATTGAACTTAAAAAATCATAACTATGAAAAATATAAATAAATTTAACTTTAAAAGGGTAATATATTTAACAAACAGGCAATTAGCTACAGGAGCTAAGCCCTGTATAATAGGGATGTTAGCTGCTGGTGGTTTTTTATTAAGCATTTTTATTTTACATATAACACTTGTCACTAAAGGGAGTTTTAATTTAAATGCATACAGCACAATAGGTTTTGTGATTTTTTATTTAGGAGGATATATTTATACAAGCAATATCTTCAGCGAATTACAGTCTCCGTTAAAAAGTCATTTTTACTTAACTTTACCTGCAAAACCAGAAGAAAAGCTAATTTCGGCATGGTTATTAAGCTCACTTTTTTATTCAATTGTTGCTTTATTAACTTTGTTTATAATAAGTTTTATAATATCCGGGGTTTTAGTCTTATTTTTTAATGAAAGTCTTATGTTATTTGATCCTTTTGCTAAAATATCATTAAAAGCAGTGGGCGGATATATGATAACCCAAACCATTTTTTTATTGGGTAGTGTTTATTTTAAGAAGTTCAATTTTCTAAAAACTATATTATCGCTATTTGTGATTTATTTAATAATTGTTATTTGGATGGTTGTATTAGTTTTTACAGTAGTAAAACCATGGGATATTGTTTTTAGTGAAGCAGCCGGAGATATTGAATTTCAGTTTAATTATTTACAAGATATTCTTTTATATGCTATAGGCCCATTTTTTATAATTGTCAGTTATATTCGTTTAAAAGAAAGGCAGGTGTAAAATGGAATATATTGAAGCCCAGCCAATTTATATGCAAATTGCGGATTATTTTTGCGAAAACATTTTATTAAAAAAATGGCATTCAAATGAGAGAATTCCCTCTGTGAGGGAAATGGCAGTTTTAATGGAAGTTAACCCTAATACTGCAATGAGGGCATTCACATTCTTGCAAGAAAAAGGAATTATATATAATAAAAGAGGGATAGGTTATTTTGTGAGTGAAAAAGGCTATAAGAAAGTTTTAGATTATAAAAGAGAAGAATTCATAAAAAAAGAAATGCCTTCTTTTTTCAAAAAAATGAACTTATTAAATTTTTCTTGCAAAGAGATTGAAGAAATTTATGAAAAAACATATAAAAAATAATTTTATTAACTAAACTTTATAGATATGAAAACAAGCAACATAATATTATTATCAGGATTTATTTTTCTATTAGCAGGTATGTTAGTTATGGCTATTCTAGTTAGAGATAAATTAATATATGATACAATAGAAGAAGGTGATGGTATAATAAAAACCAAAGAAATAGAAATAAGAGAGTTTGATAAACTAAGCGTTTCCGGTAATTTTCGAATATTTTATACACAAGATACTGTGACAAGATTAAAAATTGAGACAGATAGCAATATCCTTGAACATGTATATGTAGATATTGAAAATAATAATTTAAAAATATCACACGGGAGAGGATTTAGAACAAAAGGAATAAAGGTACACTTAAGCCATGACAAGGTAGAGGAAGTGACAATTTCCGGAGGCAGTAGATTTGTAACAAAAGACACTATAAAGTTACCTGAATTAAATTTAATAGCGAATGCCGGTAGCAGATATGAGGTAAGCGGGAATTTTGATTTATTAGATATCTCGTTAAATGCCGGGTCATTTGGGACTTTATCAGGTAAATCTAAATATTTAAAAATAAGTGCTACTGCCGGCAGTAATTTGAAAGCTGAAGAACTGGTTGCAGAAGAAGTTGAAGTTAATGCATCGGCGGGGTCGAGAATAGATATTATTAGCACAATCCGGTTAGATGTATCTGCATCAGCAGGAAGTCGAATAAATTATAAAGGAGATCCTGAGTTTAAAAATATTGAAACAAGTTCGGGAGCGTCTGTAAATCAAAAAAGGTAAAGAAAGCTATATTTAATAAAACATATGTTTTTTTTCTTTATTACGCCATCCTGCTTGATGTCTATGATCAACAAAATATATTTTAACATCAGCTTGATGACCATAATCAACAAAATATATTGATTTATCAGCCTGATGGTTATGCTGAGTAAAAAACCAATGACCGTTATTGTTCCCGGCTTGATGTCTATAATCGACTTTATACACATTTAAGTCAGCCTGATGACTATGATTGACAACATAAACTTTTACATCAGCCTGATGCGAATAATTTACGCTAAAAATATTTTGTGAATTGGCAGTTAAAGCAAATATCAACAAACTTAATATTATCATACCTATTCTAAACATAATTAAATATTTTAAGTAATTTTATTAAACCTAATATTTAAAGCCGACAAAATTCCAATAAAACATCTGAACTATTACAATTATATTAATAATTACAAGCAACGCATAATAAAACTTACTTCTAACTCTAATTTTTCTTGTACCGAATATAATATGGCTATTGTAAAACATTAAAAGCGTAAGTATTATCAGCAAAAATGGTAATAATGAGATAAAGAACATTCCGGAGCCGGGCACTTCAAAAATAAACTTTTCAACATTTTCCAGCCTATTATGTAAAATCAGATAAAACAGCAATATCACTAATGATGCTACCCAAGCTATAAGTTTTGATCTGAATGGCAATAATTTTGGAGCATGTCTTAGTGGTTTATAATTCATTCTTGATAAGTATACAACAGGCCAAAACAACATAGAACAGAATGAGAAGAACAATGCAATATACATAATAAAATTATTTACTCTTTTTCGTTCATAAAACGGGACTTTTCTTTGAGCTACGATAGGTCTATCTTTCTCGTAAGCGTGTGTAATTTTCCCTCTTTCATTCTTTTCGAACGCTAATATTTGACAGCTATTCTTTTCTCTAAATAAAAGACTATCAATTGGCAACCAATACTTTACTTTATTGCCAAAATTTGTTTTTAGCATATTTCCATAAGCTGTTATTTCGGTTTGGTTCATCAACGACAAGATTTTTGAATAATCAGAGTTGGGGTGTCTATTTGGGGTATAAATACCTGTAAAATTTTCCAGATATTTGTCACTAAGTTCAATTGTTTCAGAGAGTTCAGTGTCTTTTGGAAAAAACTCACCAACAAAAGCGTCTAGTACATCCATATATGAACCTCGCCCACCTTCGCTATTAAAAGAAATAAATAGTCCTAAATTTCTTTCAGGGAAAAGAGCCATCAATGAATGGAACCAATATGTATCTCCACCATGACCGATAATAAATTCACCTTTTCTGCTAATATCAATAAAAGCATGCCTGCAAGGATTTACCATAGGGGCGTGATACAGAGCAGGTTGTAGCATTTTATCATAAGTAGCAGTATCAATTATCATATTATCATTAAAACTACCCTTATTCAAAAACATTCTCATAAAATTTGTCATATCTTTAGCGGTAGTAGAAGCTCCTCCTGCCGGCGACATAGGCACATATTCAAAAGGCTTTTCAAAAAACTCTCCTTTTGCAAATCTATATCCTTTACTAATTTTAGCTTCAATATTATCAGGAATTGGTTGCCTAAAAGTAGTATTTTTCATTACTAGGGGTTGAATAATATTTTTTTCCACATATTCATTCCAATTCATTCCTGATACATTTTCCACGATGAGACCTGACAGGGCAGTTCCGTGATTTGAGTAAGAAGCTCTAATTCCCGGTGGGCGGACTCTTTGAGGTGTTTGATTTTTAAGTAATTCATTTAAAGGCTTATCGGCCCAATCTTTTGCAAACAGACCAAGTACTACATCTTCAAACCCGGCAGTATGACTCATGAGGTGAGTCATGGTAACAGGTTCTTCAAAAGTATCCGGAATTTTAAAATCTTCGAGATACTCATTAATATCTCTATTAAGGCAAATTTTTCCATTTTCCACAAGTTGCATAACTGCAGTCCATGTAAACATTTTAGAAATTGAGGCTATTCGAAAAAGAGTTTTGTCGGGATTGACAGGAGTACGATTTTCTAAATCTTTATAACCATAGCCTTTCATTAGGAGTATTTCGTTATCTTCAACAACTGCAGCTGTTGCTCCTGCAATATTGTTATCAATTAATTTTGATGCTATCAATCCATCCATGAAAGCATCCAGTCGGGTTGAATCAATATGGTTTTTAGCATTAATAAAAATTGCTAATACCAAGTACAATTGGACAGTAAGTAATTTTTTCATAAGTTTTGGTTTTATTGAAGAGAATTAATATAAATAATTATCTAATAAGTGTCACATCTCCCGACTTATTAATAGTCACACCATTAGTGCATCTTCCTCTGACTTTCCACACATACACATCCATTTTAGCAGGGTCTCCTCTAAAAGTACCATCCCAACCTTCATAAATATCGTTGGTTTTAAAAATTTTCTCTCCCCACCTATTGAAAATAGTTAACTCATACACATCAACTCCTTCCCATACAGGACAAAACAAATCAATTGGGGGATCTTCGACTGAACATCTTCCTTCAGATGGTCCTGATTCAGGTGGTTTAAAAGCATTCGGAAACAATATCTGACAAGATTCATCAACTCTAAGGCTATCCCTCATAATTTTAATATCATAACATTGCGGTTCGGTATCTGTCCATACTTCAAGAGAGACATCGTAAATACCCGGTTCCTGATAATAATACACAGGTTCAAACTCTGTTGATGTTCCTCCATCGCCAAAGTCCCACAAGAAATATTCAGCATTATCAGATGACTTATTAATAACTTCAAGGGGCTCTCTTGGGATTCTAATATGCCTCGAGACAATTTCAAAATCAGCAACAGGATTTTCTATAACAGTAATTGGAACATACAGAGTATCACTTCCTCCATCGCCATAAGCAATAAGCATTACATTATACTCTCCGGCATAATTAAATGTATGCACCGGATTTTCTTCTCTGGAGTATGAACCGTCATCAAAGTCCCAAAAATATTCATTACTATATTGCGAGGTATTATTAAATTCTACTTCAAATGGTTCACATCCTTGCGTATCTGAATCAAAATCAGCAATAGGAACCGGAGAAGTTATAGTAACTGTTTTTATATGGTAATCCGAACAAATTTCATCTTCATCAGAGGCATATAATCTAATATCATAAGTTCTGGTTAAGAAATCAGGATTATTTTCAATCCAATTAAGGCCTCTGTCATGAACTTGGTCATCAATATTTGATGTTGTGCCGTCATCATAATTCCAGAAAAATACCCAGTCGGCATCCCATGGTTCAGTTAGATTTGTAAGAGTTACTATGGTATCCGGATAAGTTTGTTTAACAGGATCTGCGGTAAAATCTACATCAGGTGATGGATAAACAGAAATTTCCCTGTAAATAGTATCCTTACATCCATATACTGAAGTAGCTTCTAACATAACATCATATATTATTATATCCGGTGTGTTATTAATAAATTCATGTAATGGGTTGGTACTTGTGGAAGTTGACCCATCATCAAAATCCCAGAAATAACTATGTCCAAGATGAGATTCATTTCTAAACCTTACCAAAAACGGCGAACAACCCTGAAAATTGTCAGTTGTAAAGTCAGCTGTGACTTCCGGATAGACAGTAACATCATCATCATCATAAGCAGTACATCCATATTCATTAGTAGCAATCAAAAACACTTCATAATATATTGGTATATCCGTGGTGTTAGTCCAAGTATGTTCGAAAGAATCTTCATCTGTGTTAGAAACATCATTTCCAAAATCCCATTCATAATCAAGGTCTATTCCTTGAGAATTATTATAAATAGTAGTTGTAAAAGGCGAACATCCGGCAGTTTCTTCTATTTCGAAGCTCGTTCCCGGCAATGGGAAAATTGTAACGGTATCAGTATATTCAGCTTCACATCCATATTCAGAACTAATATATAAAGTTACTTCTCTTGTAACAACATCTGTGTATGAGTAATTATAAAAGACATGTTCAGGATTTTCTTCAACAGAGGTATTTCCATCACCAAAATCCCAGAAGAAATTATCCGCATTATCTGATGACATATTTTGAAACTGAACAGTTAAAGGATGACATCCTTCTTCATTCATATCAAAATCAGCTTCTACATCAGGATAAACAGTAACATTTTGTTCATACTCATCATAGCAATCATTATCATTCCAAACTCTTAATATTACTGTATATACTACGGGGTCATCTCCGGGAGGAAGTATATATTCATAGGGGTCGGGGTTTTCATCGGGGGATGTATTACCATCTCCAAAATCCCATTCATAAACAGTAGCTCCTACAGAGTTGTTTTCTATAACTATTTCATGAGGTGA
>PWLF01000275.1 GCA_003559475.1 Bacteroidales bacterium | reverse complement strand
GACAAATTTATTCTAGCACTAGGGCTTGCTTCCCCAATACTGACTCTGCCAAAAGAATTCATCTCTAACTGACTCGTTGCAGGGATAATAAGCAAGAAAGACAGACAAATCGTTAGAAAAAGCTGTCTTTTGTTTTTGTTACATTTTTTGTGTAACACCTGAGTTTTTTTGATTTTTTTCATGATAAATAAAATTTAAAGTTAATAAAAAAATTAAAAATAACCGCAAAAAATTTATAAAATAGTTAAAAAACTTTGCGTTCTCCTTGTAATTAATCGTTTCGCGTACTTCGCGTGAAACCTTTTTTCTTATAAAAAAAATAAATTTTAACCAATATTTAAAAATAATTAAAAGATAAACCAATAAAAAATTATAATTTTTACGCAAATCAAAAAAAAAACGACAAAACCAAATTTTTTGTAAAAAATATAAAAAAAAGTTTTTTAACAGAAAATATTTATATATTTAGATAATAAGTTTTGTTTTTGCTGATATGCGGAATAAGTTTAAATTGTTTTCTGGCTTGCAGATAAAAATTTTAAGTAAAAATATAATTATGAGATAATATGTTAGTTATTAGCTTGCACTTTGAAATATGGTTGTTCTATCCGGAAGTCAGAAAAAACCATTAAGAAAATTAAGGTATTAAGAACATTAAGACTATTACATTAAGCGGACACTTAATTAATCTTAATTCCTCTTAATTCCTTAATGTTTCCATTTTAAAAAACACTTTAAACAAGCTGAAGTTTGATAATCTCCGCTTATTACAATTAAAAACTTTTAAAATAAACTGCAGCTTAGTGTATTTTACAAACATTTTTTACACTTCACAGAAAAGATTTACTCTTTTTTTAATCTATCAAAAGATTTTTTTTTAGTTTTGTATCATTGTAAAATTATAAATAAAATAACATATAAAATCACAGAAATAAAATGCAAAAACAATTATTGTTAGGTGATGAAGCTATAGCTCAGGGTGGTATTGATGCCGGAATGTCGGGGATATACGCATATCCCGGTACGCCAAGCACTGAGATTACCGAATTTGTTAAAGCTTCTAAAGAAGCTAAAGAAAAGAACATATCAGCTAATTGGGCTGCAAATGAGAAAACTGCAGCAGAAGCAGCTTTGGGTATGTCTTATGCGGGAAAGCGCACAATGACATGTATGAAACATGTAGGATTGAATGTAGCTGCCGACCCGTTTATGAACTCCGCCATTACCGGTGTTAATGGTGGCATGATCTATGTTGTTGCAGATGACCCTTCAATGCACTCGTCTCAAAATGAACAAGACTCGAGAGTATTTGGCAAATTTGCTTTGATTCCTATTCTTGAACCATCAAGCCAACAAGAAGCTTATGATATGGTTCACTACGGCTTCGATTTGTCTGAGAAACTAGGAGTGCCGGTTTTAATGAGAATAACAACAAGATTAGCTCATTCAAGATCAGGAGTTCAAAGAAAAAATCATGTTAAACAAAATGATTTTAAACTACCTGAAGATCTAAGACAGTTTGTTTTACTTCCTTCTATTGCTCGCAAGCAATATAAGAAACTTTTAAACAATCAAGACAATTTCCTTAAAGAATCAAATAATTCAACATACAATAAGTACATAAACGGCGATGATAAATCATTAGGAATTATTGCTTGTGGTCTTGGTTATAATTATTTAATGGAGAATTATCCTGACAGAAAGGTGCCTAATCCTGTTGTTAAGGTATCTCAATACCCTTTACCTGTGGATATGATAAATAAACTTTATGATGAGTGTGATGAGATTTTGGTTATTGAAGACGGGTATCCTGTTGTTGAAGAAATGCTAAAAGGGCCATTAAATAAAGGGAAAAAAATTCATGGTCGTCTTGATGGATATATACCGAGAGATGGAGAATTAAATCCTAATATTGTTGGTGAAGCCTTAGGATTTCCAAAAACTAAAGGCGAGGAAATTCCATCATTGGTAGCAATGCGACCTCCCTCTCTTTGTAAAGGATGTTCTCACATAGACGCCTATTTGGCTTTGAATGAAGCATTAGAGCCATATACTAAGGGTAGAGTTTTTTCTGATATTGGATGTTATACTCTAGGAGCTTTGCCTCCTTTTGAGTCAATTAACACTTGTGTTGATATGGGTGCGTCAATTACTATGGCTAAAGGAGCGGCTGATTCAGGCATGTTTCCTGCGGTAGCAGTTATTGGAGACAGTACATTCACTCACTCAGGAATTACAGGTCTTCTTGATGCCGTTAATGACAAATCTTCTATAACTGTTGTAATAGTTGATAATTTTACAACTGCTATGACAGGAGGACAACCATCATCTGCATTAAACAGAATTGGAAATATTTGCAAAGGCTTAGGTGTTGAAGAAAAGCACATTAGAGTCATGAACCCATTAAAAAAACACCATGAAGAGAATGTGAAAATCTTCAAAGAAGAATTAGAATATGAAGGTGTTTCTGTTTGTATTCCAACAAGAGAATGCATCCAAACATTAAATAGAAAAATGAGAGCAAAAGCTAAAGCAAAAAAATAGATAATTAATATTAAATAATAACTTTTATTCACATGAAAAAAAAAGATATAATTCTTGCCGGAGTTGGCGGTCAGGGAATTCTTTCAATAGCTGCAACGATTGGTTATGCAGCAGTTCAATCAGGTCTTTATCTTAAACAAGCCGAGGTACATGGTATGAGTCAAAGAGGAGGAGACGTGCAATCTCACCTCAGACTGTCAGAAAACGAAGTAGCATCAGACCTTATACCGAAAGGGAAAGCAGATATGATATTATCAGTTGAACCTATGGAATCATTAAGATATTTACCATATCTTCATAAAGAGGGATGGCTTATAACTAACTCTAAACCATTTATTAATATTCCTAACTATCCTGAGGAAAATTTAATATTTGATGAGATTAAGAAAATTGAAAATCACGTATTACTTGATGCTGAGACAATAGCTAAAGATTTGGGAACATCTAAAGCTGCAAATATGGTTATATTAGGAGCAGCATTCCCATTTCTTGATTTAGAATTTGAAAAATTTGAGGAAGCATTAAAATTCATTTTTGGAAAAAAAGGGCAAGATTTGGTTAATCTAAATACTAAAGCACTAAAAGCAGGTAGACAAATTACTGAAAATAAGTTAGATAAAAGATAAATTAATATAAATATATTTTATTAATTATTTTTTTGTCTTTTATCAAACTTATAAGTGTAATATTTCATAAACAAAAAAAAAACAATAAATATATGTTATCAAACAATTTTATTAACAGGCATAATGGAATAAGAAAGTCTGATGAGGAAAAGATGTTAAAAGCCATCGGAGTTTCTTCTATTGACCAATTAATTAATGAAACTATTCCCGAAAGCATTCGCTTAAAAGAAGAGATGGACCTACCGGAAAAAGGATTAAATGAATATGAATATTCTGACCATATAAAAAAGTTAGGTTCAAAAAATAAATTATTTAAGTCGTACATCGGCATGGGATATTATAATACTATCCTTCCCGGTGTTATACAACGTAACATTCTTGAAAATCCGGGTTGGTACACTGCATATACTCCTTATCAGGCAGAAATTTCTCAAGGAAGACTTGAGGCATTGTTAAATTTTCAGACAGTTATTTCTGATTTAACAGGGATGAAAATAACAAATGCTTCTTTACTAGACGAGGGAACAGCCGCTGCAGAGGCTATGGCTATGTTTTTAAATGTTCGCTCAAGAGCTAAATCAAAAGCGGGAGCTAATAAATTTTTTGTATCTGAAAAATGCTTCCCTCAAACAATTGCTGTACTTAAAAGTCGCTCCGAACCTATTGGGGTAGAATTGGTAATAGGAGATCATGAATCTGTAGATATTGATGATTCTTTTTTTGGTGCTTTAGTTCAGTATCCTGATGAATTTGGAGAAATTAATGATTTTACCGGTTTTGTTAATAAAGTTAAAGAGCATGATGTTAAGATTGGTGTTGTAGCTGATTTGTTAAGTCTTACAATCCTTACACCTCCCGGAGAATGGGGGGCTGATGCTGTTGTAGGCTCTTCACAAAGATTTGGTATTCCTATGGGATTTGGTGGTCCTTATGCAGGTTACTTTGGTACTAAAGAAGAATATAAAAGAGCCGTGCCGGGAAGAATAATCGGCATTAGCATTGATAAAGAAGGTAACAAAGCACTAAGAATGGCTCTTCAAACCAGAGAACAGCATATAAAAAGAGAAAGAGCAACATCAAATATATGTACGGCGCAAGCATTGCTCGCATCTATGGCAGGCATGTATGCCGTATATCATGGACCGGAAGGATTGAAAAAAATTGCTGAAAATATTAATTGTTTAGCTGGTTTGTTGGCTATAGAAATTGAAAAATATGGATATAAACAATTAAACAAGTCATTCTTTGATACGGTTTTAATAAAACTCCCAAGCGGAATTGATAACAAAACCATCAAAAAAATTGCTGAAGATAAAGAAATAAACTTCAGATATATTGATAATGATCTCGTTAATATTAGTATAGATGAAACAACCGATATTAATGACATTAATATTATACTTGAAATTTTTGCTAAAGCTAATAATAAAACTTTCAGCAGAATTGAATGTAATAAAGAGAACTGTAAAAAATCATCTACTTTTTCTAAAAATTTTGAACGCAAAACATCATATTTAAATCATCCTGTATTTAACTCATACCATAGTGAAACAGAGATGATGAGATATATGAAGAAGCTTGAAAACAGAGATTTAGCTCTTAACAGGACAATGATACCTTTAGGATCATGCACGATGAAGCTTAATGCTGCGACAGAGCTATTCCCGTTAAGTTGGCCTGAGTTTAACTCTTTACATCCTTTTGTTCCAAAAGATCAATCAGAAGGATATAATGAATTAATCACTACTCTTGAGAAATATTTATGTGCAATTACAGGATATGAGGCAATTTCTTTCATGCCTAACTCGGGAGCATCGGGAGAGTTGACCGGGTTATTGGTTATAAGAGCATATCATGAAAGCCGTGGAGAAAGTCATAGGGATGTAACTTTAATACCATGCTCGGCTCATGGAACTAATCCTGCAAGTGCTGTTATGGCAGGAACAAAAGTTGTAGTTGTTGATTGTGATGACCAGGGCAATATTGATATTGATGATTTAAGAAAAAAAGCAGAGAAGCATAAAGATACCCTTGCTGCTGTAATGATAACATATCCATCAACTCATGGGGTTTTTGAAGAGAGGATTTTAGAAGCAACAAAAATTGTACATGATAATGGTGGTTTAGTATATATGGACGGTGCAAACATGAATGCAAAAGTTGGTTTTTCAAATCCTGCTATTTGCGGTGCTGATGTTTGCCACCTTAACTTACATAAAACTTTCGCAATACCTCATGGTGGTGGTGGACCGGGCATTGGACCTATAGGTGTAAAAAAACATCTTATGGATTTTCTTCCGGGTCATCCTGTATATGAAACAGGTGGAAAGAAAGGAATTCATGCTGTCGCTGCAGCACCTTTTGGCAGTCCTTTAATTCTTCCAATTACTTATGGTTATTTAAAACTTTTAGGTAGAAATGGATTAATTGAAGCTACAAAAATTGCAATACTTAGCGCCAACTACCTGAAAGCAAAGCTTGAAGATCATTACAAAGTTCTTTATAAAGGAAATAAAGGACACGTTGCTCATGAGATGATTCTTGATTGCAACCCTTATAAAAGATCCATTGGTGTTGATGCAATTGATATAGCTAAACGACTTATGGATTACGGCTTCCACGCTCCTACTGTTGCTTTTCCTGTTCCGGGAACACTTATGGTTGAACCAACTGAAAGCGAGCCATTATCAGAGCTTAATCGCTTTATTGATTCAATGGTAGCAATCAGAAAAGAAATAAAAGAGATAGAAGACGAGAAAGCCGATAAAGAAAATAATGTCATAAAAAATGCACCTCATACTGCTCTTATGACAGCAAGCGATGATTGGGATAAACCTTATAGCAGACAAAAAGCAGCGTTTCCTTTGGAGTTTTTAAAAGAAGCGAAGTATTTTACTCCGGTTACACGAGTAGATGATGCTTATGGCGACAGGAATTTGGTTTGTACCTGCGACTCGCTTGACAGTTATGATCAACAATAATGTATAGTGTTGATATTCATTAAAAGTCTTTTATTGAAATATAAATTAAAGCTGATTTTTTAGAAAAAAATCAGCTTTAATTTATAAGAGTAATTTGATTTATAAGATTTACCATTTTATTTCTCATAGCTATGGAGGAGCCTTCATAATCATTAACAATTAAAACAAAAACTTTTAAGTCTCCATTTATAGTTGTTGTATAACCGCTATATGCAATAACATTACTCAAAAAACCACTTTTACCTATCAGGTTATCTTGCGAGGGTGTATTATGAAACAAGTGAGACAAAGTGCCGGTTTTCCCTGCAACAGCAAGGCTCTCCTTAAAAACTTCCGATTCAGAATTATTTGCCATCATCAAATATATTTTAGCCAACTGCCCTGGTGTTATTTTATTTTTTTGAGCCAAACCACTACCATCATACATGCTAAAACCATGAAGATCAACACCCTCATTCGACCAATACTCTTCGATAGCTTCAATACCGGCATTAAAACATCCTTTACCTTGTTCAAAAACACCAATTGTTTTTAATAAATTCTCAGCATAAGTATTAACACTATTGGTATTGGTTCTTCTAATAATATCAGAAATCGGCGGTGAATAATGATTTATTATTTCTATTGTTTCCTCAAATTCAAATTCTTTATTTTCGTTTAAATATCTGACTGTTGAAGGATCTATGGCAATACTAATACCGTTATTTAATAACACATCATGAAATTTACGGGCACAAAGGTAGGCGGGGTAAGGCATTGAGCCCCTTACTCCAAATTCTGCTACACCTGCAGGCACAGTTCCTGTTAATCTTCTTGTATTAGAATAAGGAGCACCTAAGATGTACACATTATCGCCGGTATTTCTTTCAGCGGTTGTAACTAAATTAACAAATTCCATCCACGATATATCCGGTTCTGTTCTCAAAACTTCAGCCGACTTGCCTACAGTTAAGTCAGGCTTGAAAAAAACAGTATATTTATTTTCATTTATGGTAAGACCGCATGACCCTGCAGCATAATAATTTCCAATATTCCTCCATGTCCATTCTCGGGGTACGATTTCATCATCAAAAATTGTTTCATCAACAATTACACGCCCTTTTACTTTTTTAATACCAATTTCTTTAACAGCATCAACCCACTTATCAAATATCTCATTCATACTTTCTGTTTCATCCATCAATGAAGAGCCAAATGTTGGATCACCGGAGCCAACTATATAGATATTCCCGTAAAGGGTTCCTTCTTTATCAATATCACCACTATACTTTAATGATGTTTTATATTTATAGTCTTTCCCTAAAATATTAAGAGCAGTGGCGGTAGTAACTATTTTCATGTTTGAAGCAGGAATGAGTGAAGTATTTAAATTAACAGACTTCATCTTCTCCCCTGTTTTAACATCATATAAAGCAAACCCCCAATTTGCTGATTTAAGTGTAGGATCCTGAGAAAAAACTTCAACCTCTTTTCTAAAAGAAGACAATTTATCCTTCTCTCCGGAAAAACATTCTGCTAAAACACTAAATAATATTGCTACTGTTAAAAATGATTTAAGCATAATCTTTTACAAATATTAATTTATTAATTTCTAATACGAGATGACAACCACTCTTTTCTCAAAGCTCTGTTGTATGGATTTAACCACATTCCCTCTCTTTTTGTTTTACTAAACATTTGTTGCAATGAAAGATCATCATAATTTGCAATATAATGTTGAGCAGCTTTTTTGCCGGCATATTTTTGAATATTTGAAACATTTCTCCTTGACACCTCTTTTTCCTTTAAAGCCAAAAGGAGTTTAAGAGCTAATTCGGGTTCCTTATTATCAGAATAAAAAGTAACACCATGCATTATAAATTCTATTTCCGAATTACTTATCAAAAACTGATATAAATAATTGTGTGATAAACCAAAATCTTCAATATCATTCTCATCATAAAAAATATCAGTTTGAAAATATTTATTCATAAAATCCTCATGATTATTTTGATTATGCAGCAAGAAAGCACTACGAGCTTCACTTATCATTTCGAGATATTCAGCAGCCGGAGATATTTTTTTCTTTTCATGTCTTATAATTTCGATATCTAAATCACAGTTTGATTTTTCCTTGTATAACTCTTCTGCTTCAGTCAGTTTTTTCTTTGCTCTGCTAAAAAGCTTATTATTAGATAAATTTGAATACTCATCTAACAGCCGTTGAAAATCTCTATTAGCAAGCTCACATTCCCTTCTGCTAATTCTTTCAGATAAAGAAGCCAATCTTTCGTTTATCAAAGAATCATTTTGGAATCTATATTTTTCAACATCCGCTTTAACATTTATATATATTTCTTTTGCATCATCTATTTCACCCGCCCATGCTTTCAAATGTCCCTGAGATAAAAAATCAATAATACTATTTCTTTTTTGTCTAAAAATATCTTCTTTGCTATATTTTTTTTCAGCAATTTCTTATTCCCTTATCTCTTTTTCTGCCAAAAAAACTTCAATTGCATCCTCAGCCAAAGCTATATACTGAGAAATATTGCTGTCACAATTTATTTCCGAGTACTCTTTACATAATTCAAAAGCATTATTGAAGTATGTTTTAGCTATTAAATATTCTTCAGATTCATGCTTTTCATGTCCTTCGACAGTTAATCTGTCAACTAAATTTTGCAAATGATAAAATATTCTATTATGATCTTCGATAAACTTGTGGTGCTTTTGCTGATATTTAAGAGTATGGTTAATATATATATTGGCATAACTAATATTTTCTTTTGTCACCGCCCTGTTTATTACTTCAAGGAATGAATCATAAATTCCGGTATGAGCAATAGTATATCTTTTATTAATATCATAATTAAAATCTGCCAGAGATATCTTTTCATTATAGTAATCTGCTTTTTCAATAATGCTTATAGCTTCCGTATATTTATCATTTTCATTAAAACCATCAATTATATAAAAATAGTTCTCAAAAACTTTATCAATAACAGCTTTTGTACTATCAAGTACTTCATTATGAGGATACAAATCATTACTTACGAAAGCTAAAACTTCAGCTGCGGAGTCAATTTGTTCAACAGCAATATAGGTTTTCGCTTTAGCAAGATAAGAAGGAATATGAGCAGAATTAAATGTCGTTGCTTTTTCAAAACTATTTAAAGCAAACTTATAACTACCTTCATTATAATAATCAAGCCCTTGTTTGTAATACACATTATATAATCTGCTAAATTTTTCATTATAAACTTTTCTAAAATATTTAAGCGAATCATTAAGGGATTTATAGCGATTCTTGAAATCTATTGGGTCGGTTTGTTCAAGATTAAGAGTATTAATAAATGGTGAAAAATAAATTTGCCAATACATCCTTTCAGCATCGCATAAAGAAAACTCATCCATTATTATTCTATCAGGGTTATCAATAGAAAACCCTTTTATAATTTCATTAATACGTTTAATTGTATTGTTGGAATCATAATATGTATATAAAACATTCTCCCATTTTTTAAAATCATCTAAAAACTTTTTATCATAATAAAACAAAACATTTTCAAGTGATATATCAACATCATTTTTACTATTAATATCTACAAAAACATTATGACTATTTGAGCCAGTAATATTTGAAACCGGAATATTAAATTCTATTAAAAAACTATCATTTGTATTTGATGATACCATTAAAGCCATTTTTATTTTAGTAGGTTTTAGGTTATCAGCAATTTTAAAATCTTTGTAATAAATGTCACCGGTTAAATTAATATCAGTCAAATTAACTTTAAGATAATGTCTATCAATTTCAGTAATGCTAAATTCCAGCACATAATTTATATCGTACCTGGTAAAAGCTCTAAGTTTATTATTTGCTTCTGAGATCTTTTGCAAAACAACATTTGTAATTTTGTAATGGCCACTACTCCTGGGAGCAAACTCCACAGTCTGTGTACCTTCAACTTTTTTATTAAAAATAATATCTTTACCAAATGTTGATGTTGTCGGCAATAAAAAAAATATTATTACTAAAATAAATTTCAAAAAAAACATTACTTATTTTTTAGTTAATTCGTGCGAATATATAACTTTTTACCAATATATTCAGCGCTAATAAGAAAATTATTTATACCTATTACATTAAAAAACTAAATAAACTGTTATATTTGAAAAATATTTAAAACACATAATTTGAATTTTATATTATCTTAGAGATGAAATACGAGGATTTAAAAAAATTTGTAATAAATAAATTAAAAAAGGAATTAAAGCCTACTTTATATTATCACAATTATAAGCACACATTAGATTTATGCAAGATAGTCGAAGAAATTGGATATAAAGAGGGGGTTTCTGATGAAGAAATGGAAATTCTTAAAACGGCAGCTCTGTTACATGACACGGGTTTTCTGTGGCAATATGATGATAATGAAGAACTTGCATGCGACTTTGCTAAAAATACACTACCAGATTACAATTATAATAATGAACAAATAGAAAAAATATGCGATATCATTTTAGCAACGAAAATGCCTCAGAAACCAACAAACAAATTAGAAAAAATTATATGTGATGCTGACCTTTATTACTTGGGAAGAGATGACTTTTTCATTACAGCACTTAAACTACATAAAGAGTGGGGTGAAAACAGCACAAAAAAAATAACATTTAAAGACTGGTATTTAAAACAAAAGGCGTTTCTTTTATCTCATAACTTTTTTACAAAAACAGCAAAAGAAATGCTAAATGAAAAAAAACAAGAAAATTTATTACAAATAGAAGAGCTCTTATCTCTGCTTGAATCTTCAACAAATAAATAAACTAAGCCTCATATTTTAAAACTTTATCTGCTTTTTTACTTAAATAAATTTTACTTTATTTAAACTTTATTATAAATTATTCGTATAAGATAATAAAGCAAATATTAACTAAAAAATAAGAGTTATGGAGCAAGAAAATACAAGTAACAAAAATGTAATTTTAGTTCCAACAGATTTTACTAAAATCGGCGATTATGCTATAGAAAATGCTGCAGAAATTGCAAAAGAACTTAAATTTAATGTTTGCATTTTACATGTTATAAATAAAACAACAAGAAAAAAATTAGCCAAAGAAAACAAGCCGGTTGAGTATATCAATGAAAAGTTGGAAAAAATAACAAAAGACCTAGAAAAAAGTCATAGAATTAAAGCAGATTATTTATCCAAAGAAGGAAGTATATTTTCAATGATAGCTGAGGCAGCAAAGGACATTAATGCCTCCTACATTGTAATCGGCACTCATGGTAAAAAACCTATACAAGTATTTTTAGGCAGTTTTGCTTTGAAAGTTATAAAAAGCTCACCTGTACCGGTTTTTGTTGTCAAAAAACCACCTATGAACAACAAAATCGAAAGCATTGTATTCCCTTTGGATGTTACTATAGGCTCAAAGAGAAAAGTTAAACATGTTGTTAATTTTAACAAAACACATAAAACAAAATTTCATCTTTTTATCAATTCTCAAGGAGATGTATATACAAAGAGTCGCATTAAAGGGGATTTAAATCAGGTAAAAAAAATACTTGAAAACCATAAAATAGAATATATCGAAGCCTATAGCGAAAAAAAGATTCCTTATGCAAAACAATTGGTTAGTTACGCTAAGGAAAATAACTGCAATTTTATAATGATAACAACAGACCCTGAAAAAACTTCAATACAACCATTTGGCTCAACAGATGAAAGAGTTATTTATAATGAAGATGGGTTCCCTGTAATGTGTATAAACCTTAAAAGCTTAGGAATTCATACTAAATTAGGTATATAAACATTATTTTATACTTAGTGTTATAACTTTCTGTCAAGATTTAAATAGCTATGTCACATAACTAATAGCAGAACTTACCTGACTTTATTTATTTTTGTTTACCTTGTTATAGATAGTATGCTATATTAGAATAATAGTTAATATCTTTTATGCAATAATTAATTATTATTACTTATTTTTGCTATTATTATAAATAAATAAAAAGCAATTATATGGATTCTGATAAAGCAAAAAGCAGGATAAAAGAACTAACCAATATAATTAATCGCCATAATTACAATTATTATGTTTTAGCTGACCCTAAAATCAGTGACCACGAGTTTGATAATCTTATGGAAGAACTGATTTTACTTGAAAGAAAGTATCCTGAATTAAGTGATGATAATTCTCCTACAAAAAGAGTTGGCGGACAAGTTACCAAAGATTTTCCTACCGTAAAGCATAAATATCCTATGTTATCATTAGGTAATACATATAACCGAAAAGATTTAACAGATTTTGACAATCGAATAAAGAAGGCAATAGGAAATAGTTATGAATATGTATGTGAACTTAAATTTGATGGAGTTGCAATCGGATTAGTTTATAAAAATGCAAAATTAGTTAGAGCTGTTACTCGTGGAGATGGAACTCAAGGAGATGAAGTTACCAACAACGTAAAAACAATAAAAAGCATTCCTCTTAATCTTTTTCAGGATAATTTCGACAATAATATTGTTGATGAATTTGAAGCCAGAGGGGAAATATTTATGCCACACAAAAGTTTTATAGGGTTAAATAATGAAAAAATAAAAAATAACGAACAACCCTTTGCTAACCCGAGAAATGCAGCTGCAGGCAGCTTAAAAATTCAAGAATCAAGAATTGTATCTTCACGTAATCTTGATTGCTATATTTTTAGTATTATCGGAGAAAAACTTCCTTACGACAATCATTATGATAATCTTAAGTTGGCAAAAAAATGGGGTTTTAAAACATCTGAATTCACAAAGATTTGCAAAAACATAGATGAAATATTTGAATACATTGATTATTGGGAAAAAAACAGAAATGATTTAGATTTTGATATAGATGGAGTGGTTATCAAAATTAATTCAATTAAACAACAAGAACAATTAGGTTACACTTCCAAATCACCACGCTGGGCAATATCATATAAATTTGAAACAGAGCAAACAACAACGAAACTATTAGATATCAAATATCAAGTAGGGCGAACAGGTGCAATAACTCCGGTTGCAGTGTTACAACCGGTAAAACTCTCAGGTACAACTGTTAAAAGAGCTTCTTTGTATAATGCGGATAAAATAGAGGAACTAAATCTACATAAAAACGATACGGTAAAAGTAGAAAAAGGAGGAGAAATTATACCTAAAATTGTTGGTATTGACCAAGAACTAAGAGAAAAAAATTCGGATAAGATAATATATGCCACTCATTGTCCCGAATGTGGAACAGAACTAATAAGAAAAGCCGGAGAATCTTTGCATTATTGCCCGAACAAAAACAACTGCCCTCCACAAATACTTGGAAAAATCGAACATTTTATTAGCCGAAAAGCTATGAATATTGAAAGTTTAGGGCAAGGCAGAACAGAAATATTAATTAAGAACGGAATAATAAAAAATATTGCCGATTTATATGACCTCTCTTTTGATAAACTATACGGACTGGAAAAAACAATAACTAATGTGCTTGATGGCAAAACTAAAAAAATTAGCTTCAAAGAGAAAACCGTAAATAACATACTCAAAGCTGTTGAAAACTCTAAATCTGTGCCTTTTGAAAGAGTTTTATATGCTCTGGGCATAAGATATGTCGGAGAAACTGTCGCAAAAATTTTAGCTCAACACTTTAAAAATATTGACAATCTAATATATTGCAATTACGATGAATTAATAAATGTGCCGGAGATTGGAGAAAAAATTGCAGACAGCATAATTTCATTCTTTAAAGATGAGCAAAATATTGAAATTATTAATCATTTAAAAAACAAAGGATTGCAATTTGAAATTGAAAAAGAATTACTTGAAAAGAAAAATAATCTTAACGGAATGACTTTTGTTGTTTCCGGAGTTTTTAATAATTATTCGCGTCAAGGGATTAAAGATGTTATTGAAAATAATGGAGGAAAAGTATCATCATCAATATCTTCAAAAACAAATTATCTTATTGCAGGTAATAATATGGGTCCTGAAAAAAGAAAAAAAGCAGAATCACTTAATATCCCGATTATAAGCGAAAGGGAATTAGATAATCTTATAAAAGAAAACTAATAATTTAGTTAATAATAGAGCCATCCTCCAAAGTGATAATCCTATCAGCCATTTTTGCAAGATCTTTGTTATGAGTAACTATTACAAAGGTTTGTCCTAATTCTTTTCTCAAAGAAAAAAATAATTTATGAAGTTCTTCGGAGTTTTTTGAATCTAAATTTCCACTTGGTTCGTCAGCAAGAACAACCTTAGGATTATTAATAAGAGCTCTTGCTACTGCCACTCTTTGCTGTTCACCACCTGACAATTCATTCGGTTTATGCTCTAACCTTTCGGAAAGACCCATTAAATCCAATAATTCTTTAGCTTCTTTTTCTACTTTTCTTTTTGATTTGCGAGCAATAAAACCGGGTATGCAAACATTCTCTAAAGCGGTAAATTCAGGCAATAAATGATGAAATTGAAACACAAAACCAATATGCTTATTTCTAAAATCGGATAAAAGTTTATCATTATAATCAAACACTTCAACTCCGTCTATTTCAACCATCCCTTTGTCGCAACGATCAAGAGTGCCAATAATATGCAATAATGTTGTTTTGCCGGCACCCGAAGCTCCGGCAATACTAATCACTTCACTCTTTTCTACACTTAAATTAACACCTTTTAAGACCTTCAACTGACCGTAAGACTTATGAATATCTTCAGCTTTTATTATTACCTCTTTCAATATTTATTTTTTTTAATAAAAATTTAATTTTTTATTCTTTTGGCGAAATTATTAAAAATATATATAATATAAAAACTTCTAATTATATATTTATACTAAAAATTTGACAAAGCCTTTATTTCGCAAATATAAACTAGCATCAAGAGGTTATAATATATAATAATATGAATAAAAAAATTTCAAGAAAATATATTTAAAAAATATTATTTTGGCATAAATATTGATATGGAATTTTTAAGAAAATACAAAAAATTGTATATTATTTTTTTAAATTTCACTTTTATTTAAAAAAAAATATATATAAAATGTGTTTGTTTTTATATTTTTTGTATTTTTGGCAAATAATTTTTTTTAACATTTAACAAAATTTTTAACTAAACAAAAACATTTTGCTATGAAAAAATTTAAAACTGCATTATTAATGCTAGCAACATTCGCAATTACTTTTTCTTCTTGCGAAGACGACTTAATTCAGTCGGAATTAAAATTAGACATGTCAAAATCAGGTTCAGTAGAAATTTATTTCTTTGCTGATTTAGACAAAAACATTTTAGGAACACAGCCTGTTCCTGATGGCACAAAAGTTCTTTTCTCCATCGAGTACGAAGAGTTTAATCCTGACGCTGTTAGCGGTCGTTGGTCTCACGTAGCTGAAGTTGAAGATGGTAAAGTCACTCTTGAATCTGTTCCTACAGTTGATGATGGAGTAACATTAATGATTAAACCTGAAGAGTTTATTTTAGCTCAAGGACAACTTCCAAGCTTTCCAATGGAAGAGATAACAATGCGCTTTATTGCTGATGAAATTGAAATGACAATTTATCCTGATCAAAGACACTTCGAAGAGATTGTTTATGACTATGATTTTCTTGGAGAACCTCTTGTTACAGTAAACAGAGCATTCTCTGGTGAAGCAATTTTCAACTATGATGATGATGAAGCTAGTGGATTCAATGAATTTGTTTCTATTGCTAATCCTCCTGCTATAACAAACAACCCTTCTATAAGTGAAGTTCAGATTATTTCTAATGATGGTGAATGGGAGATGACAGTTCCTGTACAAAATGGTAGATTTACTGCTGACGTGCCTATAGAAAGTGGCTTTACAGTTAGATTTGCTGCTTTAGCAAGAGTTGAAGATGAATTTGATATTGATGAAGGAGAGTGGACATACAAAAATGTTCCTTACAGATATACATGGGATTCTCCTGCAGGTGGATATGATGAAGATTCTCCTGAATTCCAAAACGATGTTATATACACAACTATTCAATTTGCCGGTGAAGAATTAAACTAATTCTTTTATTTAGGCATATTGAAATATTCTTAAATATTTAAAAAAATTATTAATAAATAAAAAAGAGTTTAAATATGAAAAAATCAATAATAATCTTAACATCGTTTTTCCTGCTAGTAAACATTGCTTTATTTTCGCAGGACTCTAATGATGAGAAAGAGATGTTCCCAAAACAAGGGAATATTGGAATTGGGCTCGATGCTGATCCTTTTTTAACTTATATAGGCAATCTGTTTTCATATAATGAAGAGGGAAGAAATTCTCTAAATTTAAGAGATAACACCCTTTATTTCAGATATTTTCTTATGGATGACATTGCAGTAAGAATGAGAACAAATATGTTCTTTGATAAAGATGTAAGAAAATTTAATGTGAGAGACGATGACGCTTTTATCAACGACCCTCTAACACAAAAAGAAGTTCAAGATAGAAGAACTGAATTTGATAATGAATTTAACATTTGGTTAGGCGGTCAATATTTCATTGGCGGTGATAGTAAGTTTAGGGGTTTTGCAGGAGCAGATCTAGGTTATGGGTATGGAAAATCTTATATGCTTTATGAATATGGTAATACCATGAATGAGATTAATGATGCTCCTACAACTGTTGTAAACTGGAACAATGGAGCAACAGGCAATGCTGAGGAAAGAAACCTTGAAGCTATTGATAATCTATACAACAGAATAAACTTAGGTTTATTTACAGGTGGCGAGTATTATTTTAGACCAAATTTCTGCCTTGGAATAGAGTTGGGTCTAAACTATGGATTAACATTTCCTGGAGAAAGATACACAATTTATGAAACCATGGTAAATACTGAGTATGTTGAAATGACTACTGATATAGGTAGAGGTCGTCAAACAAGAAGATTAGAAACAGGAACTCCATACTTGTATGGTAACCTTTATTTCTTCTTCCATTTTTAAAGAAGAGTTAATTAATTAAAAAAAAGAGACTATCTTAATATTTGAGATAGTCTCTTTTTTTTTTGCAAAATTTTTCATTAAATAAATAATAAAAAGTAAAAATTATTAAAACTATTCTTTAATTAAATATTAAAAAATACTAATTTTGGCATTTTTTATTGTACTTTATACCCACAAAAATATTTAGAACTATAAACACATATTAAACATGACAAAATTCAGTAATGAAGGGAGAGATTGTTTTAGTAGCAAATTTGGTATTATATGTGCTGCTGCGGGTTCAGCTATAGGTTTAGGTAATATTTGGAGGTTCCCATATATAGCAGGAGAAAGTGGTGGTGGTGCTTTTTTAATTATTTACTTATTTTTTATAATTATTCTTGGTATTCCGGTTATGATGTCCGAGTTTGCTATTGGCAGAAGGGGGAGAAAAAATGCTTACGGCTCTTTTAAAGCACTTGCTCCTAAAACAGCATGGCCTTTAGTCGGATTAATGGGGATTGTTGCAGCATTTGTTATTCTTGCATTTTATAGTACTATCTCCGGTTGGACCATTGAGTATCTTATAAAAGCTTCTCAAAATGCATTTGAAGGAAAATCTTCTGATGAGCTTAATCAAATGTTTACAGCTTTCCAAACATCATCAATTAGACCAATAATACTTCAGTTAGTTTTTATTTTTCTTACTGCAGCTATCATAGTAGCGGGAATAAAAAATGGTATAGAAAAATACACAAAACTTCTCATGCCTTTTTTACTGTTGTTATTAATTGTATTGGCAATACGTTCAGTAACTCTCGATGGAGCTATTGAAGGATTATCTTTTTTATTTTATCCTGACTTTTCAAGTTTAAATGCAAGAGCTACTCTAAATGCACTTGGGCAAGCAGCATTTTCTTTAAGTATAGGGATGGGAGCATTAATAACTTACGGTTCTTATATCCCTGACAAGAATAATATAACCAGCATATCATTTAATGTATCTATCGCTGATGTATTTATAGCAATTCTTGCAGGAGTAGCTATATTCCCGGCTGTATTTGCTTTAGGGTTATCCCCAACTGAAGGACCTGGGCTAATATTTATGATAATCCCCAGTGTTTTTATGGAAATACCGGGAGGCTACATTTTTGGCATAATATTTTTCTTTTTACTAACTATAGCAGCTTTAACATCTAGCATATCTATTCTGGAAGTAGTAGTTGCTTTTTGTGTTGAAGAATTCAAACTAAAAAGAACACAAGCAACTATCATAGCTGCTACTGCTGCTGCTTTTGTTGGGTTGTTTTGCACATTGTCATGGAGTACTTTTGAAAATGTTACTTTATTTGATAACACCATCTTTGATATTTTGGATTATAGCGCATCAAACGTTTTACTGCCATTAGGAGCTTTATTTATAGTTATCTTTATTGGCTGGCAATTAAGCAATAAAGAAGTTAAAGACGAATTATCAAATGGAGGAGAATTAAAATTAAAACTATATGGAGTTTTTAATTTTTTAATCAAATTTATTGCTCCAATAGCAATTGCTATAGTCTTCTTATATGGAATAGGGTTAATTAAAATTTAAAAAAGTTTTTAAAAATTATAAAAAACAAGTTTAATTAATAATAGCTTTATTATGGAACAATTCTTAGACAGTTTAAACACTGTTATTTCATGGTATAACGAGTATATTGGCGGTTATCTGTTGCTTGCTTTATTATTACCTACGGGAATCTATTTTGCTATAAAATTTCGATTTCTTCATATACGCAAGTTTTGGCATTCTTTTGCTATTTTAATCGGCAGATATTCAAAAAAAGGTGATGAAGGTGATGTAAATCATTTTAAGGCTTTAACAACGGCTTTATCTGCTACTGTGGGCACAGGAAATATTGTTGGAGTAGCTTTAGCTATACATTGGGGTGGCCCTGGAGCGATATTTTGGATGTGGATCACGGGATTTTTTGGTATGATGTTAAAAATGGTTGAGTGTACTTTAGCATTAAAATACAGGAAATTTAACAGTGATGGTACTGTATCGGGCGGACCTATGTATTACATGGAATACGGACTAAAAGATATATTAGGCAGATATGCAAAAACATTAGCAATTATTTTTGCTATTGCTGCTGTAGCATGTTCTTTAGGAACCGGAAACATGGCTCAATCAAACTCAATGACAGATGTTTTGAACGCAAGCTATGGTTTACCTCAATGGATATCAGGGTTAGTTATTACTTCTTTTGTTCTTCTTATAATTGTTGGAGGGTTAAAAAGAATTGCAGAAGTAACTTCTAGGTTAGTTCCTTTTATGGCTGTTATATATTTTATTGCTGCTATTACTGTTATTATTTTCAATTTAGACAAATTATTGCCTGCTTTTCAGCTTATAATAACAAGTGCTTTTACCGGCACAGCTGCAGCGGGAGGATTTGCAGGTTCTGTATTTATTCTTACACTTACAATGGGTATTCAAAGAGGTCTCTTTTCTAACGAAGCAGGGCAAGGTTCTGCTGCAATTGCACATGCAGCTGCAAAAACCAAATATCCTATTCGTGAAGGACTGGTATCCTCTGTAGAACCTTTTATTGATACTTTGTTTATCTGTACTCTTACTGCAATTGTTATTATAATGACAGGCGCATGGCAAAGCGAAGTTGCGGGTGTAAGAATGACAGTTATAGCATTTAATACCGGACTTGATACAATAAATATTGGTTTTATGGCTCCTCATATAATTTCTTTAGGGTTGCTACTTTTTGCTTTCTCAACAATAATAAGTTGGTCATACTATGGCTCAAGAGGTGCTCAATATTTACTTGGAGAAAAAGCAATTAAACCATATTATTACCTTTACGGTCTTTTTGTATTCTTCGGCTCTGTTTGGGGATTAGACCTTGTATGGAACTTTGTTGATATGGTCATCACTTTTATGACCATCCCTAACCTTATAGCTATTTTATTACTTGCTCCAGTTATGAAAAAAGAAATTGACAACTATTTTAAACAAAAAAATTATAAAGAGCTATAAATTATATAACATTAAGTTTAGTAAATATTAAAAAAACAAGCTCATGGAAAATAAAGAATTAAAAGTAGTTTCAGTAAATATTTCTAAAGAAAAAGGCACTAAAAAAAAACCAAATAAGTCAATCATTCTTGATGAATACGGAGTTAAAGGAGATGCACATAGAATCGCATCACATAGACAAGTTAGTTTATTAGCTAAAGAAAGTGCCGATGAGTTTTTAAAGAATAATAAAGATTTTACACCCGGAATGTTTGCTGAAAATATAACTACAGAAGGATTTAAGCTAAATAAAACATCTCCGCTTGATAAACTTATAACAACACAAGTTGAGCTTGAAATAACTCAAATAGGTGAAGAATGCCATGATTCTAAATATGATACCGGCAAGAAAGTTCGCGATTGTATTATGCTGAAAGAGGGGATTTTTGCCAGAGTATTAAAACCGGGAGAAGTTAAAGAGGGAGATACTTTCACATACCACCCCAGAGATTTTAATTTTAAAATAATTACCCTAAGTAATCGAATAAGTCGCGGAGATTATGAGGATATAAGTGGGCCTAGAATAATTGAACTCATTCAAAACCATTTTAAAGACAAGCAAAGAAAAATAAATATTAGTTATAATATTATTCCTGACGATCAAGATACATTTTCAATTTTTTTAGAAAAAATATCAGCTACAAAAACTGATGTTTTGCTAACAACAGGAGGTACGGGAATAGGCAGACAAGATATTACAGTTGAAACCGTTAAGCCCCTATTAGATAAAGAAATTCCCGGCATTATGGAAAATATAAGGATTAAATATGGTTCAAAAGATTCTAATGCATTGCTTAGCCGAGGTGTATCCGGGCTAATAGACAAAACACTTGTTTATACTTTGCCGGGTAGTGTTAAAGCTGTTGAGAAATATATGTCTGAAATTTTCAAAACACTTGAACCCCTTATTTACATGAAAGAAGGACTTGATATTTATTAAATAAATTAAAACATAGCTCTAACCTGAACATTTCCTGTATGTATTATCGGAGTATCAGGAGATTTTCTACCATTATAAGAGAGATTCATTTGAAGATATTCTGTCAAATTTTGCTGCCAGGTTATATTCCATAATCCATTATTCCCTTCCCTCAAGCCACCAAGCATTTCAAATGCCAAAGGAGTATTTTGTTCAAAAGGATAATCTATATTGGAAAGCTGCATTCTTGCATTGATAGTTCCGCGACGCAATGCATTATAACGTATCTCTACCCCTCCATTATGCCTAACAGAATATTCTCCTCCAATTCCTAATATTTCTTCTTTTGTTTCATAACCATAAAACAAACTAACTCTCAAGTTATTACTATAATGATAATTTATGCGAGGTTCCACTTCTGTATAACTAACTGCAAAAGTCCTTTTTTTAAGAAATTCAGATTCGTGAGTTCTTTCTCCTACTGCGGTTCTCAAATTTGCCGAATATTCACTTGTTATATTCCAACGAAATCTTAAACCTGTATATACATCTTTGCGATATTCAAACCCATTGCTTAGCAACATTTTATTCCTGTTGTCTTGTATAGTCCATTCAGCACCATAAACAGGGTTGTTGCGATTAAAAAACAAAGTATTCCTAATTAAGCTGTTTAAAGATATTAGCGTTGTATCAACTATATCCATTACAAAAGGATTGAAATTATCAGGATATTCTTCATCTGTCGTGCGTCTATCAATTCTAAAATTTAATCTATTATTAAATCTTGAAATAAATTTTCTAAAACCTTCCGGATTATTCCATAATTGAGTAGGTTCAACACTAAAAGTGTTACTAAAAGCCGTAGAATAAGTTCGGATAAACTCATCTGTAGGTAAGAAGACTCTAATATAATTAGCTTCTTCGGGAAATTCTGCAATTTCAAATTCATCTAATTCAGGAATTCCATTTTCATTGTAATCGTTCCAAACATAAACTCCCTGACCCGGGGGCACTTCAACAAACATATATTCACGTTCCCTTTCCATTCCTGTTGACAGCTCATAATAACTGTTTGTAGTAATAAATCCATCAAAAAACCTACTATTATGATCTATCCTACCCATTATAATTTCCTCATCATCCTGCTCATTTTGATTAATACTATCATGACTAACCGCTATTTTTCGATATATAGTATTTAAGTCAATTCTGTGATCTGAATCAGGATTAAATGAATACCTAAGTCCATAATCATTTGAAGTTGTTGCAAGGTCAAATTGTTTATCCAACGGTTTATAATCATTACGTAATTTATAATATGCTTTATAATAATGTTTTGCTGTATCCTGATTACTAAAAAACACCTTCCATTCATCAAAATAGAAGCTTGAGCGTTTGAGAGAATCTTCAATTTCAAACATCCTATTATTTTCAATATTACTTTCAACTCCAACCTTAAAGATGCTGATACCTTGTATTATAGCAGCTCTGTGTCTGTAAAAATCGGATTCTAAAAAACCTTCTGTATTCAAGTAGCTACCCGAATAATTTATTTCAGTTTTATTAAAATTCACTCGGGTATTAAATTTATTTTTTATTCCTGAAAATTGATTGCCTGAGATAAAAGAAGCAAATCCATATTGAATTTCTCCATTTGTTGGATGCTGAAGCCCGACATTAAAATCAAAAATATTTTCATTCTCAACTGATTCAAAACCTATAATATTCCAATCTCTTTTAAATTCTGAAGAACGATATCTTTCAATAGGTGAAAAGTTGTTTTGCACTAACTCGTTTTTTATTAGAGTACTTAGCTCCCAGTTGCCATCGAGAACATTGGGCAGACTTCTATTATGTTTAAAAAATGCATTGATCCCTTGCCCTATATTGTCTTCACTATGCAATTCTGAAAACCGATTAATGTCAGTATTACTCATTGCCCATTCAACTCCTGCAGACGTATTATCAGAAAACTTGTATATTGATTCAATCGTCATCATTTGATCTTGTCTTGGAGCTGAAAGTTGAATAATAGGCTCATAACTGCCTTGCGGAACACCATTATTAGGCTCTATCCATTCATAAACTCTTCCGTTTGCATCCGTTTTTGCTCTTACATAATTTCCCTGCCCTTCTCCAACGTATGAAAACCCGACTTGATAAACAGCTTTATCCGGATTTGTAGAATAAACAAATACCGAGTCATAACCTAAAGTATCTACAATTTTATACATTATCTGATCATATTTAAACCCTATAGAATCAACATTCCAATCATAGGCATTATGGATGCTGTCTCCCACGCCGGCAAGCAACTCTCTTCTTTCCTCAGTCAAATCTAAAAACAGTGGTTGATTTTGATGGTCTTGTTCAGAGAAAAAATTAAAATTGACATTTAAATTATCGTTTTCATATTCTGTTCCAACAAAAAACATTGATCTTGCATAATTTCTATTGGCATACTCAAACTCCACCAGTATTCGACAATTCTGAGTAATTGCATTATTAGTAGTAAATGTAATTTCAGCCATATTATAATCTATAATATAATCATGATCTTTGCCACGAGTCATTAGCTCTCCATCAATATAAACTCTTTCACTGCCGGCAATAACCATTATATACATTTCATTATCACTTCCGGTTAACTTATAAGGTCCTTGATTTCCCTCCAATCCATTAAATTCATTACGTGCATGCTTTCCTCTTGATATGGCTCCTGCACTGGTCACATTAATACTTCCTTCGCCTATAACCTTGTCATCACTCCCTTCAATTCTATGAGAAAATTTTGCTCCTTGTGCTTTTTTGTTAAAGCTCATAAAATGTCCTCGCGGACTTCCTATTTCAAAATCACCGGCTGTTAATTTTGAGTACTCACTAAAAACTTTAATATAAACTTTATCAAAATCTTGTAAATGTTGAGTTGTTCCCTCAGGCTGAAAAGGAATATGTTGATCGGAAATAACTGCTTTTAATGCAAGATCTTCTGAAAGCATCCCCTCCAATTGTATATCCATGGAGGAGTTAAGAACCATGTCCTGCCTGTTTCCAACAGAAACACCTCGCATAATATTTCCCGAACTTCTTATCCCTTCAAGATCAAAAAAAAGGTCATCTGTTGTTTCAGATGGAGTTACCATATATATTTCTTCCTCTCCTAAGCCGGGAACATGTATCAGCGAAGTATCCTTAAAAAACACAGGCTTACCTAAATGATAAGGAAAAACTCTATAATTACCCCAAATCTTCTTTCCATGCCAATGCTCCGGGATCAATAAATTTAACTCCGCATTAATTTTATCAAGAGAATAAAATGCAGGATCAAGCTCAAGACTATCAGGTCCATATATTTGAAACGTGCCTGGTATTATGCTTAAAGAATCAAGAGTAACAAAAGATTTATGACCGGGAACAGAAAACTCACGCGATTTGTCAGCTAACTGTGAATTGACAAAAAACACTTTCAGAAATAATAAAACACATACTATGACTGATATTTTTTTCAATGACTACTTATTAAAATTATATTAAAATATCAAATAATAAACTTTTACAATAGCAATACTTAAAAACTTTACTTTTTAATTTAATCAGCTTAATAAATCTTACTTCTGTTTTTTACAAAAATAGCAACAGATAATAACAAAACAAAAATTAATGCAGAATTACAGCAATTCAGGAAAAACATTTTTATACGGCGTCTTCTGAAGGTATTGAAAATAAAGGCAATAGAATAACACCACGAGTATTTTTAGCTACCGTGAAAAAAAATTTTTCCAATGTGTT